>JARROY010000121.1:0-16503 GCA_037383445.1 Anaerolineales bacterium
ATCAATTCCCGAAGAAGATCAACCAATCCTTCTTGGCTTATTTCTACAAATTCAAGAACTCTTTGCTCAATTTCGGTAACCAAAGTCGATCCAGTTTTTTCTAATGCCTTATACAACTACGGTATTGAAATGTCGGCGGAGAATCCGTTCCAGTTCTCTTTCCACATCAGCGGGCAGTGATGCAGGCTGATGGGTAGCGAGCAAATCCCGGGCTTTGCTTCGGCTTAAACTTTTAATATCTCGCCGGGGGCTGTCCCAGGTCTCATAAGCTTCCCGGTTCAAGATCTGCGGCTGCCAGTGATGCTTATAATGACTCCGGGTATGTTTTTCCTTCAAAAAATTCCCGCGCGGGATGTTGGCTTCAATCAGGGCAAGCTCTTCAGTAAGATCGTGGAGCGAGATTCCCTGCATCATTCTGCGCAGCCCGCCGATCATCTCATTATCCATCACCATCTGCAGGTACGAAATCGCCGCGCCGGCATCCACCGCGCCAACCCCGTAGATAATGCTGGCATCTTCCATGAGTAATGGGAACGCGGTCAGCGCTTTTTCATATCCTGCCTGGAGGTCGAGGTCTTTTGCATCCGTGGAAAGCCCGCCGCACATGGAAGGGATGCCGTAGTAAGTGCCCATGATAGCTGCCCCACTGTTGATCATGCCGCGTTCCGGGGCACCCAAGGGCAAAATCCCCGTCCGCATATCCAGCACGCTGGATACGCTGCCATACAGCAGCGGCGTACCGGGATACAAATGCTGCAGCACAACCATCCAGGCCAGGATTTCTAAATTGATCACCACCAGTTCCCCTAAAAGAGTCGCTGGAGCTGATGCCCCGCCCATCGCCCTGCTCAACAAGGTAACCGGCACACCAAACTCCGCCCAACGCAGCATGCAGCGAATGTTTTCCTGCGTGAAGTATGCCGGGCTGATCGGGCAGTACAGGGTGGCAAAATTGGGTTTGGCTCGCAGCACATCTTCGCCGCGTCGGGCGTACAATATCTACCTCGGGCAAAGCATCTTGTAAGGTAACAAAATTTCTGACATCCTGACGGGTAGCACTCCTGCGCTCACCGGTTTCAAGATCTACCACATTGACCGGCGTGCCTGCACCCATGAAAGAAGACCTTGCCTGAAAATCAATCGCCTCTGTTCGGTCTCGGTTATACAAAGTGACGTTTCTCGGCAGTGTCTCAAGTGCAGGTTGGAACAATTCTTCCGGAATGCGGACCATGCTGGTGTCCTCATTAACCAAAAAACCAGCGACCTTGAGGCGCGCCAGCGTATCCGGATCCGGGACACAGAATCCTATCTTCCCCAGAATCTGAACAGAGTGCCGGTGAACCAACTCAGATATCGTTTCCGATTCTTGTTTCCATTTCATAAGTCCACCTCGGCGTTTTTTAACACGACAACAATAGACTTAAGGTTCATCTTCAGTTTCAATTCCTTTAGAATTTGTACTCTGTGGCGGCAATGCGTCTCCCCAGCGGTAAGATAGCTTGTGCATTTTTAATATCAGGAAAGACTGCGTGCGTTCCACTCCGGGAATCTTTTGCAGCTTGGTATTTAAAAAAGAGACAAAGTGCATTCGGTCCCGGCAATAAACTTCTGCAAACAGGTCAAATTCACCCGCTGCCTGAAAAAGATAAGAAACCTCAGGCAGTCTGGCAATCGAATCCGCAACCTCGTTGGTCATATCGGCCTGGACCTGAATACCAATCAAGCCAGCCTCGTTCCAGCCTAATTCCTGTGGTTCGACAATGGCGACAATCTGCATCACACCGTTGTCCAAAAGCTGCTTTACGCGCCTTCGTACGGCACCCTCAGAGATATTCAAATCGTCAGCAATTTGGGTAAATGGCGCACGCCCATCGTACTGCAGTTGGGAGATGATCGCCTGATCGATGTCATCTAACATATCTTTATTTTAACGAAATTCGTAACAAAGTCAAGATATAATGCAATAATTCGTAAAAATGATATAATATTATTACGATATACTATTATGTCTGAACGCAGATACCACAGAGAGGTGCGGCATGAATAAACCGAACCAGCTTCCCAGTCAGGCCCGAGTAGTGATCATTGGCGGGGGAATCATCGGTACCAGTATCGCCTATCATTTTGCGAAGCTTGGCTGGCAGGACGTGATCCTGCTGGAAAGAAAACAGCTTACTGCGGGGACAACCTGGCACGCCGCAGGACTGATCGCAACTGCGGGTTTCAGCTCGGAAACCTCCATCCACATGGCCAAATACACCCGGTCGCTTTACCAAGGCTTAGAAAAAGAAACCGGTCAGGCCACCGGGTTCAAGCAAATCGGGCTGCTGCAAGTGGTGACCAACAAAGAGAGCCTCGAAGACCGCCGCCGCAATCAGGATTATGCCAACAGCCACGGGATCGAGATCGTTGAATTGACCCCAGCAGAAGTTAAAAGAATATGGCCTTTACTGTATACCGATGACCTGATTGCCGGGTTTTTGAACCCGGGAGATGGACGCATCAACCCGATTGATGTCACCATGGCCTTAGCGAAAGGTGCCAAAAACGGGGGAATCCGAATCTACGAAGACACTGCCGTTACAGGAATCAAAACCAAGCAAAACCAGATCACCGGTGTCATCACCGACCGGGGAGAGATTCAAACCGAGATCGTGGTCAACGCCGCTGGCATGTGGGGGCGCCAGGTCGGCAAGATGGTGGGAGTCGATGTCCCCCTGCATGCCGCAGAACACTATTACCTGATCACCGAACCGATCGAAGGGATCCATTCAGCCCTGCCGGTGATCGAGGATCCCCAGGCCTACAGCTACCTGCGCGAAGAACACGGCGGTCTGATGATCGGCCTATTTGAACCGGTCGCCGCTCCCTGGGGCATGAAAGGATACCCCAAAGAGTTTGCCTTTGGCGAGATCAAGCCCGATTGGGACCGGATGATGCCCTATCTGGAAACCGCCATGGGGCGCGTTCCAGTCAGCAAGCAAGCCGGGGTTCATAAATTCTTCTGCGGGCCAGAAAGCTTCACCTCCGACCTCTCCCCGATCATGGGCGAGGCGCCCGGCGTGAAAAACTTCTATGTGTGTGCCGGGTTCAATTCGTTGGGCATCCTGCTGGGCGGCGGGGCCGGACAGATCATGGCCCAATGGATCGTGGACGGCTATCCGCCCGTGGATGTGGGGGAAATCTCAATCGAGCGCATGCTGCCGTTTCAAAACACACCCCAATTCCTGTATGACCGGACGGTCGAAATGCTTGGGGTGATGTACGAGATCGGATTCCCAAACAGGCAGCTCAAATCTGCCCGCAACGTGCGCCGTTCCATTTTGCACGACCGCCTGGCAAAAGCCGGGGCTTATTTTGGCGCCTCCAAGGGATGGGAGTACCCGGATTGGTTTGCGCCTCCAGGGGTAGAACCAAAAGTGGAATATTCCTTCGGCAGGCAGAACTGGTTCGAATACCATGCTGCCGAACACAAAGCCTGTCGCGAGGCGGTGGTCCTGATGGACCTTTCACTGATGACCAAATATCTCGTCCAGGGCAAGGATGCCGAGAAAGTCCTCAATTGGGTTTGCGCCAACGATATCGCCGTCCCAGTCGGCAAAATCGTCTACACCCAGTGGCTGAGCGAGCGCGGCACCCTGCAGGCCGACGTAACTGTCACCCGCCTGGCGGAAGATAAATTCCTCGTCATCAGTTCGGATGCCGCCTACAACCAGACCCGCAACTGGCTGCAGAAACATATCCCCGAAGGAGCGCATGTCTTCATTACCGATATGACCTCAGGATACGCGCATCTAAATATCCAGGGACCTAATTCCCGCAAGCTGCTCAGCAGGCTGACCACCGCAGATCTATCCAACCAGGCATTTCCCTATATGACCGCCAAGGAAATCGACTTGCACTATGCCAACGTGCTGGCCATCCGGATCACCTACCAGGGAGAGTTGGGTTGGGAGCTGTACCTGCCGCCGGAGTTTACCCCAACGGTCTATGACAGGATCATTGAAGCGGGAGAAGACCTGGGGCTGAAACACGCCGGTATTCAAACCCTTTACAGCCTGCGGACCGAAAAAGCCTACCGTGATTTCGGATATGATATTGACACCCTGGATACTGTCTTGGAAGCCGGTTTGGGCGCTTTTGTAAAATTAGACAAACCAGGCGGTTTTATCGGGCGAGATGCGGTACTTAAGCAGAAAGAAAGCGGGGTTCTCAAACGCCGTCATGTCCAGTTCCTGGTAAAAGACCCGCAGCCTCTCTTACACCACAACGAAATCGTGTTCAGAAATGGGGAAAGGGTTGGAGATATCAACGCAGGTTCTTATGGGCACACCCTGGGCGGGGCGGTTGGGCTCGGATTTGTTTCGTGTGAAGATGGGGTCACCAAAGAGTTCATCAACAGCGGGAATTGGGAGATCAAAATCGCGGGGGTCAAATATCCGGCCATCGCGTCCCTAAAACCATTATACGACCCCAAGAACGAACGCATAAAAATGTAAATAGATCAAATCCCCAAACAAATTGGAAAGACAATTGATTATGACCTGATCTCGGAGTTTTCATAAGTTGAAAGCTCCGAGTTTGGTTTTGTGTTGCGCGGTTCGGGCACAAATGCCACCAGCACGATAAAAGCCGCCAACAGTATCAGGAATGAGACAAAGAACATCGTTTTGTAGCCAAAAATCTCCACCAATCCGCCCCCAATCAACGGGGAAATCAAAAAACCCGGTCCGGTAAAGGTTTTAAACACCCCCATATACGTCGGGCGGTCCTGCGGGTGGCTGAACTCCATCACCATGTTCATATCGGCAATGATGGCGCCCGATTGAGCCACCCCAACCAAAGCAAAAATCACAAACAAGCCAACGAGTGAGTTTGCAAACAGGGCAATCAGCAGCCCAATGGCCATCAGCACATCACTGGTTGCAAAGACAAACTTATTTCCGATCCGGTCCCCTACTTCACCGAAGACAGCATACCCAAGGATATTTCCTGCAATCAAAACCATGGTAAAGGTTGCCGAGTAAGCCGTCGGCAGGTCAAATTTGTTGATTCCATACACGGCAAACAGGCCGAAAGCCATATAACCGATATAAGACAAGAAGCGGCTGATCACAAAATTACGGAAGGGTGTATCCTGAGACAATATTTTTCTGGCTTTATGTCCTTTTTTCACCTGGGTTTGCTGGGCAGGAAGGACAATTTTTTCAGGCTCAATCGTCATAGCAAAAGAGGCCAATCCCATCATCAGCACAATAAAACCGGTCAAGAAAGTTACGCCGTAATTTTCGGGAAAGGAGAGGTTGCTGAGGTAATAACCCGTCAGGGCAGCCCCGCCGATCCCTAACACTTTTCCAAAGAGCATCGACCAGCCGTAGAAGCGTCCCCGGTGGGATACTGGGATCACCTTGGCAACAATTTCCTGCCAGGGCAGCGCCACAAACCCGCTGATAAAAGCTTTATAGACCACCAGGAACAGTATCACGACCAGTGCAATCTTACTGTCCATCCGAGGCAGGAAAAAAGCCCCCAGAGCCAGAAAAAGATAGGACATCCGTTCAAATGCGCCGGTCTTGAGGACAAGCGACTTCAATCGGGGTTGGCGTTCGACAAAAGGCGCCATAAACATCTGGGGCAGGAACCAACCGGCTTCAGTCACCGCCGGAACCAGTGCGATCAGGATCGGGGAATCGGTAAAAATGCTTACAAACACAGGCAAAATGGTGTAGGCAGCAGCAAAGCCGTCGCCGAAAAAGAAAATCGCCACATCGAAAAAATTTGCGATGAAATTACGCCTGAAATGCTTGACCACCACCGGGTGCTCTTCCGCATCAGCAGGGATTTGTAATAATTGGGTCAAAACGGTTTTCATGCTGGATGAATTTTTACCTAAAGCCTGTAGAAATGATAAAGGTCTGCTCAGTTCATGAATTCTCCCCGCAAACCCTCGTCGAGAATCATGATAACAGGGTCAAATAATGCGCTATTTGCAGCGCATGGCAGCCAACGAAACCCATCTGCCATAACGCTTTAATCTTATCACTTTTTACATTCACCAGCTTGCCAATCAGGTTCAGTTCCCCAAAGAAGTCGCTAAAATGATATAAAATAATTTATTGACACCGAGGACCACTGCGCGAACACTATAAGAGGAGCTTAAAAATGGATGATTGTGTTTTTTGCCGCATCCTGTCCGGAGACCTGCCAGCTCATTTCGTTTATCAGGATGAACTCGTGGCTGCTTTTTTGAGCCTGGAACAGCCCAATCCGTATAAAGTTTTGGTCGTCCCACGCCACCATGTTGAAACGGTCTACGACCTAAAAGACGCGCAGGCTGCAGCTATTTTTCAAGCCACTGTCAAGATCTCCCGCGCGGTGAGAGATGCGTCTGGATGCGAGGGCCTGAATCTTGTACAATCCAACGGCAAGGCCGGTCAGCAAGATGTGTTTCACTTCCACCTGCACATTGTGCCCCGTTTTTATACCGGTCGCTTTCGGCGCAAGGTGCTGAAGACGCCATTAGGATTGCGGAACTCCTTCAGGAATATCCGATCCGCGCCATCTACACCAGCCCCTATCGCCGCGCCCAACAGACCGTTGAACCGTTGGCCAAGCGGTTAGATCTTCCATTGTCCATCGAACTGGATTTGCGGGAGCGCAGCCTGGGAAGCGGTCCTTTTGAAGATTTCTTTCAAGCCATTGCTTCTGTTTGGCAAGACCCATCCTTCGCCCACCCCGGCGGTGAATCGAATAAAGCTGCCCAAAAACGCGGGGTATTCGTCATCCAGCGTCTGAAAAGACAGCACCACGGAGATCATGTCGTCGTCTCAACCCATGGGAATTTGATGGCTCTCATGTTACAGCATTATCAACCAGCGCTTGATTTTGAGTTTTGGCAATCATTAACCATGCCGGATGTGTACCTCTTGAGTTTTGACTCGTCCGATCAGGTCGTGTTAGAAAGAGTATGGAGCTGATCTCGCACTGCCCAAATCACATCCTTCAGAAATATTCATACATTTGAGGCACAAAAATGAGCGATTTTAGCGAGCTAGAACAATTCAAGAATTATCAGTTTATCGATCCGGGGGAAATGGGCGATGCCGACCTCGAATTGATCTTGAGAGAAACTTCTCCATACATCCCCGAAAAAGGCTTTGTGCCGGCATACAACTTCTCAATGGTACACACTACTTCAAAAGAAATTATGGGGAATATCGATCTGCGGGTCGGGTTAACCGAGAAGTTGAAAGAGTACGGCGGGCATATTGGTTATGAAGTCTTCGAGCCCTATCGAGGACATCGATATGCCGCTCGCAGCTGCTCGCTGCTGTTCCCCTTCCTCCGAAAGCTGGGGATAAACCCCGTGGTCATCACCTGCGACCCAAACAACTTGCCCTCCAAAAAGACGATCGAATCGCTAGGCGCGGTGCTGATCGAAACCAAACAGGTTGAAGTTGAACCCGGTGTCTTTCGCCTCACGAGCGTCTATCACATTTACATTTAGAAAGAAATAATCTGCCGTCCAGCCGCCAGGCCAAAACCACTTCTTGCCGGGTAGGTATTTTCTATGAAGGCACCGCATCCTCAGGCTGCGATATTGGCGCTTCAAGCAGCCCGGCAATTTTTAGGGCAAGCTCTTCCTTTACACCCAATTCTGCCAGCCGGGTGATCATGATGCGCTGGGCCATGGGCGAGCCAGCCCCGTGCATCGACTCGACCAGATAACCGACACCGCCCGCCCCCAGCGTGATGTTCTCGATCAGCCGCAGCAGGCGCTGGCGCCACTCGGTGGGATATTCCTCAGACCCAACCAGATATTTTTGCAGCAGTGGGCCCACTTCCGGGTGTTTGAAGTCCTTCTCCGAAGGCATCGTGACCATCAGGCCACCGGCTATATCCTGGGCAATCCTGGCGATCTGATAAGGGAAGCGGGTGACATTCAGCTTGGTGATATTCGCCAGCAGATAGTCGATCATGTAGGTGCCGGAGTCAGAACGGCTCCCTTCGTAAGAAGTCGCCAAGCCACAGGCAAACAGGGTTTCATTGAGATGCACCATCTCAAAGATCTTATCCTTGATATGTGACGCCTGTTCTGTACCCTGTACTTTGGAAACCGCCTGCACGGCACCGATCAGCACATCGCCCACCCCAACCTTACATCCCCCATAGCTGGCCCGGTGGTGAGCTGCAAACAACTCCACCAGGCTGCCTGCATACTGGTATTCCCGGCACATAAAAACCCACTCCCAGGGAACGAAAACATCCTGGAAGATGATCATCGCTTCGTGGCCGCCGAACTGGTAATTGCCGACATCAATCTGTCCTGCTTCCAGTTTGCGGGTATCGCTTGCCTGGCGGCCGTACACATACAGGATTCCTTCCGCATCTGCCGGGACAGCACAGGCAACCGCATAATCCTGGTCCGCTTCTTTCAGACTGCGCGTGGGCATCACCAGGATTTCGTGGGAGCTGAGCGCCCCGGTTTGATGCACCTTGGCGCCGCGAATAATGATGCCCTCTTCATTCTCTGCCACCACCCGCACATGCAGATCGGGGTCAGCCTGCTGAGAAGGAGACAGCTTGCGGTTGCCTTTGGGATCCGTCATGGCGCCATCCACCACCAGGTTTTCTTCCTGCACATGGACGAGATAATTGCGGAAACGTCGATTGTAATCTGTGCCAAGCTCCTGGTCCATCTGGTAAGTGGTCACATCCAGCGCATTGAAGCTGTCCATCCCCACGCATCTTTGGAAGCAGCACGCCGTACACTGACCAAGCAAGCGCTGCATCTTAACTTTATTTACCAGGTCTTGAGAGCTCTGGTGCAGGTGGGTAAATCGGTTGATGCGCTGTCCGGTTAGAGAAGATTCGGTCGTCATCAGCTCGGCATGCTCTGGGTCATTAGCCAGTTGGTAAGTCATAGCCACCGCGTTTAACGAAGGACGGATCATGGGATGGTCAACGTAATTTTCTATTTCTTCTCCAAACATAAAAATGCGTTTCTTAATACCCCTCAGACTTTCCAGGTAATCTTCTCGGGTGACGATCATCGGGCAATCCTTTCATGCAATTGGTAACTTGCTAATCGGCCGGTCTTTTGAATCATATATTTTATGTATATCACAAAAACAGGCGTAGGGACAACTGGTTCGTTTAGGGGAAAACGCTCTCGTCAACTGAGATTACGCGCATCCTCCAAGACGGCTGCCATTTTTGTAAATTAGACAAAATATGTAAGGTTAGTGATATACTCTCCATAGGTTTTTTAGCTAGACCAAAATCAATTAAGGCTGGAAATGAATTGCCCGAATTGTGATACCCAAAATCCCCAGGAAGCCAGATTCTGCATGAATTGCGGCGTCTCATTGTTGATTGTTTGTCCTAATTGTAGTTTTGCCAATCCTTACGTCGCCAATTTTTGCATTAATTGCGGTCAACCGCTGCGCGAGCGAAAGCAAGTCGCAGTAGAGAGGCCAACCGAAAGTAAAGAAAATTCGTTAAAAAAATTCATTCCCAAAGAGTATGCCGAGAAACTAGAAGTCGCCAGAAAAGTTCAAACCATGACAGGAGAACGCAGGATTGTTTCAATTCTTTTCTGCGATGTCAAAGGATCGACTTCAATGGCGGAACAGCTTGACCCTGAAGAGTGGGCCGAGATCATGAATCAGGCCTTTGAGTACCTGATTTCTCCCATCTATACCTACGAGGGAACACTGGCCCGCCTGATGGGGGATTCTGTTCTAGCCTTCTTTGGCGCTCCCATTGCCCATGAAGATGATGCCAAACGGGCAGTTCTGGCCGGTTTGAAGATTGTCAAAGACATCCAGCCATTAAAAGATAAGATCAACCAGAAATACAATCTGGACTTCGATGTGCGGGTGGGAATCAATACCGGTTTGGTTGTGGTAGGCGGGGTTGGGTCGGATTTATTTATGGAGTATACCGCCCTGGGAGACGCCATCAATATTGCGGCTCGCATGGAACAAACCGCCGATCCCGGCACGATCCAGATTGGTGAGGACACTTATAAACAGACGGCTAGATTTTTTGAATTTGAACCCATGGAGGATGTTTCCCTGAAGGGGAAAGCAGACCTGGTCAAAGCCTACCGCGTGCTGGGTTTGAAAGAACATCCCACCGATGTGCGCGGCATGGATGAGGCAGAGATACCATTGGTTGGGCGTTCGACCGAACTGAACATGCTGATCAATGCAATGGAATCTGTAAAGAATGGCAGCGGACAAATTGTATCTTTGATTGGCGAGGCAGGGCTTGGCAAGAGCCGCCTGCTCAAAGAAGCTCAAGATGTCTGGGACTCTACCCTCCCACAAGTCAAACCATTTGGGCAGATTTCTTCTCGTTGGAATCAAGTCATGGGTCTGTCGTATGAATCTTCGAAACCCTATGGGGTAATCCAGCGTTTGATCCGAAATTATATTGTCGGCGGAATTTTTGGTCCATCTATTCCAGCTGGCTGACCACCTGCCGATATTGTTCCTGTGCTCGTTCAGGCCGCACCACAATTCTCAGGCGTGGGCGGTAAAAGAGGCCGTAGAAATGAACTACGCCCATCGATATGCTCAGATCAATCTGCTGCCGCTGCCTGAAAATGAAAGCAACCAGCTGATTAATTCCTATCTCGGCGGTGCGGATCTCCCCCAAAACATTCGCCAATTGATCCTTCAGAAATCCGATGGGAACCCATTCTTTATGGAAGAAGTCATCCGCGGGCTGATGGATGATGATATCCTCGTGCATGATCCCGAAGCTGAGGCCTGGAAGATGAATACCTCCGTGGAGGATATCTCGATTCCTGAAAACCTCAGTGCCCTGATCACCGCCAGGATCGACCGGCTGGAAGAAACCGCTAAATACGTTTTGCAAATTGCCGCAGTTGTTGGACGGACATTCTACCGCCGCGTGCTGGCGTTAATCAACGATCCAACCATCGACCTGGATCTGGAATTAAGCAAACTGCAGCAGATGGGGTTAATCCGTGAACTGACTCGAGAACCAGAATCGGAATATATCTTTCGGCAGGTTCTTACCCAAGAGACCATCTACAACACTATCCTGATCAAACATCGCCGAGAATACCACCGCATGGTAGGAGAAGCGATCCTTCAGCTGTATCCAGATAGAATAGAGGAATTCTTAAACCTGTTGGGATACCACTTTTACCAAGCCAAGGATCCCCGCGCCTTCCAATATTTCAAGATGAGCGGAGATACCGCATTCCGGTTATACGCCAACGTTGAGGCCATTGATGATTATGGCAAAGCCATTGAAGCAGCAAAATGGAAAGAGGACCCTCAGCTGGAGGAATTGGTCGAGCTTTATCTGCGCAGGGGCCGTGCATTTGAGCTGGATTCTCAATTTAAGAATGCCCTGAAATGCTATGAAGAATTGGAACAAAGGGCTCAAAAATCCGGGGAGCCGCAGGTTGAATTGAAAGCTTTGATCGCTCAAGCACAGCTGTATGGCGTTCCCAGCGGTGAATTTAATCTGGAACTCGGATCTTCGATTGTGAGCAAAGCCCAAAAACTCGCCGAAGAACTTGGGGAGCGGAAAGCACTAGCCCAAATCTATTGGATAAATTTAAACCTAAACCGCTTTCATCAAAACTTGAACGTTGCTCAACAAGCGGGTGAGAAAGCCATCGCCCTTGCTCGAGAACTGAACCTGGAAGAACTGTTGGCATACAGCTTGAATGATACTGCTCATGCCTACAGCATGAGTGCCCAAGTTAAGAAAGCAAAACAGGTTTCTCGTGAGGCGGCTGAATTATGGGAAAAGATGGACAATCTGCCCATGCTGGCTGATAGCCTGGGTGGTCTGGTTTTACTCAGCCTGTATGCTGGTGAATTTGAAAATGCTTATGTCTACTCCGATCGAGCTTATGCAATCAGCCAAAGCACCAATAATATCTGGGGGCAAGCTTACAGCCGCTATGCGATTGGATTGGTCGATCTTGAACGCGGCGATATCAGCCTGGCGATCGAGCATTTCCACCAAGCGCTGCGTGATGCGGAAAAATCTAATTTCATGGTTGGTGTCGTCCTGGTCCGCATCTTCCTTTCCACGGTCTATTCAGAAATCGGCGACCAAAAGACGGCAATGTCCACCATAGAGGATGAGAAATTTCCCAAGCTGGAAAAATCTAGTGTTCAAGAGCTTCTAAAACTTGGCACGGTTCTTATGTACAATGTTAGAGCAGGGGAGATTGAAAAAGCAGAAAATCATATCAAGGATTTCAGCGCCAATCTCGAGGATTCTTTTTTCATGGTCAGATACTATCTTGCTTTGGGGCAGTGCTATCTGAATTTGAAAAAAGAAGAGTATCAAAACGTGATCGAGATTGCTCATCAATTTTTATCCTCACTGAAAGGCACCGGGGTCTTATATCCGATTCCTGAACTGCTGATGCTGATGGGCATCGCTGATATAAAGCAAGGTTTGATGGCGGAAGCAAAAGCCAAATTCGAGGAGGGGTTGCAGATTGCAAACCAGATGGGGTCACGCAAAACCCTGTGGCAGTTGAACTATCACCTCGGTTTATGGTACCGGGAGCACGGTGAAATCAGCAAGGCCGGCGTCTGCTTCCAGCAGGCGTTTGAAACCATTCAGTATATTGCAGACCACATCGATGACCCCGGCTTAAAGGCCATCTTCTTATCTAAGGACGAAGTACAAGATCTTCAGCACATCGTTCAGAATGTAGAAGTAAAGCCTTAAGAAAGTCAAATTTGGGTATTAGCTGGAACAAATCTGTCTTTTAAATTCAAACCCGCATCCCAATAAAACCGGATCAGACGATTTGCCCACCATCCACGACAAACACACCCCCGGTCGTGAAACTCGATGCCTGTGATGCTAAATATAGAGCAATTCCTGTCACCTCCTCTGGAAGGCCAACCCGCCCTTGAGGAATATTCCCCATCACCGATTTTTGCAGGCTGGGAGTCTCCCATAAAGCCCTGCTGAACCTGGTCTTGATCAGACCGGGGGCGATGGCATTGACCTGGATGTTATCTGCGGCCAATTCCACTGCCAGCACCTTCGTCAGCATCAGCACACCCGCTTTACTGACTCCATAAATCCCCAGCCCCGGCGTTGCCCGTAACCCGCTCACAGATGCCATGTTGATCACTTTTCCGCCGCCCCTCTCACGCATGCTCGCGGCACAGGCTTTGATCATCCGAAAATACCCTTTAAGATTGACATCCAGGATCTTGTCCCAGTGGCTCTCTTCAGCCGTCAGGAGGGGGCCGAAATGCGGGTTTGTCCCGGCGTTGTTCACCAGGATATCTACGCCCCCAAAGGTATCGATGGTTTTTTCCAGCAGGTGATGGATGGCTTCAGCATCCCCGGTGTGAGCCGCAATCGCCCGCGCTTCACCGCCAGCAGCATTGATCTTCTCGGCGGCTTGGTCAAGATCTTCCTGTTTGCGGCTGGAGAGGACCACCTTGGCATTCGCATCCGAGAAAGCTTCTGCAATGGCCAGCCCTATTCCGCGTGAAGCGCCGGTTATGATGGCCACTTTACCCGACAGATCAAATAACTCACTTCCCATATCATTCCTCCTGATTAATTTCGCTGCTGAAAATTGGGTTGGCTGACCTTGCTGTTATCTCGGAGTTCAACCAAGAAAAATACTATTTTCATCATACCATGAACTAAACTCAAAGAATGAAGTTGGCGTAGCAAGGCTCAAAACCCGCACATCAGGGAGTTGTGAATTTTGCTGGAATCGTTGAATATTTTCAGTGGTCGAATAGGCGTTCTTTTCGCCGTATCGAGACCACTCCCAGGATCACCCTTGTGGTCTCGATACGCCCCGAGGTATGCACCCGGGGTACTCGACCACCTAGTTATTAAGTTTATTTTGATGATTAAATTTCCCTTGGAATTCACCACACCTTTACACCAGCACATCTTTTTTCAAAAATGGGGTCATGGTAAAATGAATTTATTCTTCAATTTTCACTACATTCGTATAACACTTTGATCTTTCTGGGCTAAGAGGAGGAGAGAATGATGAGGTTCTTAGTTTCCGACAAACTTCAGTCCACCTTAGAAGAAATTCGCCAGGTGATGCAGGAGGACGTTTATCCGCTCGAGAAAGATTTCCTCAACCACGCCATCGGTTTCAACGAGCTCGTCCCAAGTCTCCATGCTGTGCGGCAGCGCGTCAAGGAACGTGGCTTGTGGGCGCCGTTCCTGCCGGAAAAGTACGGCGGGATGGGTTTCACCCTCAGCGAGTATGCCTACCTCAGCGAAGAGCTCGGCCGAAGCCCAATCGGGCACTATATATTCAACTGCCAGGCCCCCGATGTCGGCAATATGGAGCTCCTCATCGAACATGGTAATCCATCGCAGAAAGAGGAGTATCTCCTTCCGCTGGCCAGAGGCGAGATTCGAAGCTGCTTTGGGATGACCGAACCCGATTTCCCCGGTTCCAACCCCTCCTGGATGGAAACTTCGGCCGTCAAAGATGGGGAGGATTATGTCATCAACGGGCATAAGTGGTTCTCCTCTGCTGCCGATGGTTCACAGTTTTCCATCGTCATGGCCGTCACCAACCCGGAAGCGGAAAACCGCTACAAACGCGCCAGCATGATCATCGTCCCAACCGATACCCCCGGTTATACATTGGTGTGCAACACCCCCGTCATGGGAGAAGCCGGGGAAGGCTTTGCCAGTCATGGCGAAGTCAAACTTGAGAACTGCCGGGTGCCCCAAGCCAACCTGCTCGGCCCGGAAGGAGAAGGCTTTACCCTGGCCCAGCAGCGGTTAGGACCGGGACGCATCCATCACTGCATGCGCTGGATCGGGATATGCGAACGTGCCTTCGATCTGATGTGCCAGCGGGCTGTCACACGGCAGATCGCACCCGGCCGGCCGCTCAGCCAGTTGGGGCCGATCCAAAATTGGGTTGCAGAAAGCCGCGCCGAGATCAACGCTGCCCGCCTGCTGGTGATGGAAACTGCTCACAAAATCGACACCCAGGGAGCCAAAGCTGCCCGCGATGATATCTCCCTGATCAAATTTTTTGTCGCCGGGGTGCTCCAAAACGTACTCGACCGGGCGATCCAGGTCCACGGCGGTCTGGGCATGACCGACTATATCCCGCTGGCTTACTGGTACCGGCACGAGCGCGCCGCCCGCATCTATGATGGCCCCGATGAGGTCCATAAATGGTCGATGGCCCGGCGGATTTTGGAACGCTATGCCGAGGCCGCGCATGAATCTTGACACCATCCCCGTCCGGCAGGATGAGCATTTCGATGAACAAGCGCTCGCCAGCTACCTAAAAGGAAAACTGCCCGGAACAGAAAACACCCTGACCGTCAGGCAGTTCGGCGGAGGGGCGGCCAATCTCACCTATCTGCTTGACTATGCAACTCACCAATATGTGCTGCGCCGCCCGCCGTTGGGCCCGGTGGCACCTACTGCGCATGACATGGGGCGAGAATACAAGGTGTTATCGGTCCTTCACCAGGCTTATCCCTACGCGCCCCAGGCGTACTTATACTGCGAAGATGTGTCCGTGATCGGTGCACCATTTTTCATTATGAAACGCTATGAAGGGGTGGTGGTTCGCAACCGCATTCCTGAAGTGTACGAGGTTATCCCGGATGCCCCCCAGAAAATGAGCCAGGCGCTGATCGACGCCCTGGCCGATTTCCACGCCGTGGACTACAAAGCACTTGGTCTGGAAGATTTAGGCAAACCCGAAGGCTTTATCCAGCGCCAGATCGAAGGCTGGCACCGGCGCTGGGAGGCCGCAAAAGCCGAAGAAGTTCCCGAAATCGACCATCTCTACGCCTGGCTTCAAGATCACCAGCCCCACACCCAGGAAATCACCCTGGTTCACAACGATTTCAAGCTCGATAACACCATGTTGGATCCCGCTGACCCCGGACGTGTGGTGGCGGTCTTCGATTGGGATATGTGCACGCTGGGCGACCCCCTCTCCGACCTTGGCGCACTGCTCACCTACTGGACAGAACCCAGCGATGGGCCGTATATGCAGGCCGTTGCCCAAACCTTTATGCCAATCGGCGACGACCGCTTCCTGACGCGTGCCGAACTGGTAAACCGCTATGCCGCCCGGAGTGGGCGCGACGTGACAGATATCCATTTCTATCATGTGCTAGGCATGTTCCGGGTGATTGTCATCATTGCCCAGATCTATATCCGCTACCACCGGGGCCAGACTCAGGACGAGCGCTTTGCATCCTTTGGCCTGTTGGTCAAGAATCTGGCAAAGGCAGACAAGGCCATGATTTATCGTCAAATAAATTCCCCCTGGTCATCTATCATCTATTTAACGACTGTTATGGATAAGGATTTTTCGGGGTTAAATTTATCCATGACCCACGTTATTTATCTTTCACCCAATCGGGTTTCGGCTAAATCAGGTCCTCAGCTCAACCTTGGCATTCGAGATCACAACCTCATCACGTTGCGCCACCTTGCAGCGGAAGAGGATTGCAC
>JARROY010000122.1:0-9625 GCA_037383445.1 Anaerolineales bacterium
CACAAGGAAAACCAGAAGTATAATCGCCTACGCGGGTACACAGAAGATATCAGCGTCCGCCGCCCGTGGCGCAGGCAGGGCGTTGCCCGGGCATTATTGACCCAGAGCATCCAGATGTTCATCGATATGGGTATGGATGAAACTGAT
The DNA here is from genome assembly GCA_037383445.1 of Anaerolineales bacterium. Lineage (GTDB taxonomy): Bacteria > Chloroflexota > Anaerolineae > Anaerolineales > UBA11579 > UBA11579. The sequence goes on from JARROY010000122.1 coordinate 148, forward strand.
CTGGCTGTGGACGCAGAAAACCCCAATGGGGCGCTTCAGCTGTATAAGAGTGTGGGTTACGAACCCTTCCGCACCTCCATGGTTTATCGAAAACCACTTTTTGAAATTAAACCCAATGGACGCTATGAGAAGTGATTTAATTAATCGAACAGCTGCTCTGCACCAGCAGCTGTTCATTTAGGAAAAACCAATGAGAATTCAAGCAACTCTACCCGAAGGTTATAATAACAGAGCCGCAAATATGGATGATCTCGATGCTGCCGTCGAACTGTTCAATGTTTGTTCTCAAAAGATGATCGGCAATAACGAATTTCTTCGATCCACCGTAAAGAGTGATTGGACCACACCCGGCTTCAACCCAGAGAAGGATCATGTAGTCATTTTTTCGCCCGAAGGCGAGTTAGTGGGTTATGTCATGATGATGGCAATCAACCAACCACCGATCCACCCGTGGGTTTGGGGGCGGGTCCACCCCGACTACGAAGGGCTCGGGTTGGGCAGCTACCTGCTGGAATGGGGTGAGCAGCGTGCCAGGCAAATCCTGGATCGGGTTCCGAGTGAGGCGCGGGTTTCGTTCTTTTCGCAAAGCTGGGATACCTACCAACCCTCCAATGATCTGCTGGCAGGCTTCGGCATGGACCTGATCCGCAGCAGCTACCAGATGCGGATTGAACTGGACTCTACGCTGCCGGCGGCCAAGTGGCCCGAGGGGATTAAACTGCGCACCTTCCGCATGGAAGATATGGAAGCACTTTACCTGGCGGATGAAGAGGCATTTCGAGACCATTTCGGCCACCAAGAGGAAGATCACCAAACCGGGCTGACGCGCTTCAGCCGGCGCGCCACCACCGACCCCAACTTCGACCCGGAACTGTGGTTCCTCGCCATGGATGGGGATCAAATTGCCGGTTTTTCCCTGTGCCGCATTAAAAGCTGGGAAGATGAGGACATGGGCTGGGTATCCATCCTGGCAGTACGTCGGCCGTGGCGCAAACGCGGCATAGGATTGGCTTTGCTCCAGCACAGTTTTTCTGTCCTCCAGCAGCGCGGCAGGCTCCTGGTGGGGCTGGGGGTGGATGGAGAAAACCTGACCGGTGCCCTACGTCTGTACGAAAAAGCCGGGATGCACATTCATCGAAAATTAAACCTGTACGAAAAAGAAATCCGTCCCGGGAAAGAACTTGCCAACATGGGAAGCACAAACTAAACAACCCTCTTGAGGAAACCAAGCCTCAGAGACAATCCCCACTTCCCTGGTCGAGACGCGAACAAACAGGTATAACTTAACCAAGGACTCAACCCGATCAATACCGCCGTCTTGGCAGGCAGGTTCTCAAAGGAGGAGCATGGCAATCAAAGCAGTCATCTGGGATATCGGCGGCGTGCTGGAACGAACCGAGGATTTCGGTCCACGCCGGGCTTTGGCGCAGCGCTTAGGCTGGAAGATGGAACCCCTGATGGACTTCATCTTTGGCAGCAGCGACGGCTATCGCATGCAGCTTGGCCAGATCACCTTCGCACAACACCTGCAAAATCTCCGCCAGGTTCTCGGGCAGACCGAAGCCGAGATGGATAAAACCTTGGAAGAGTTTTTTGCCGGAGATCACTTAGATACCCGTCTGGTAGATGACATCCGAAATCTCCATAAGACCTACACCACCGCCGTGCTGAGCAATTATTCCTCAAGATTACGGGATAAAATCACCCGTCAGTGGCAAATTGCCGATGCGTTCGATCACCTGATCATTTCCGCAGAGGTGGGGTTGTTAAAACCGGACCCCAAAATCTTCCAGCTCACTTTAGCACGCATCGGCTGCCAGGCTGGGGAGGCCGTTTTCATTGATGATGTCCGTGAGAATATTGCCGCTGCCCAAAAAGAGGGGATTTATGGTGTCCACTTCCAGAATCCGGCACAGGCATTGGGCGAATTAAACGCCATCCTACACAGAAATAAAACGTAATCACAATGAGCGTATTGAAGAAACTGCCAAGGAAAATCCATGGTCTACGGTCTTATACATTCTTTCGCTGGGTTTCGACAAGGCTTATTTAGGGTTAGCCAACGGGATCACAGCCGCAGCAACCCTGGTGTTTGCCTTCCCACTGGGTGTGCTCACCGACCGGATCGGGCGTAAGCGATCTTCCCTCTTGGGAATCGCCCTCCTGGCATTCAGCTTTCTGGCCTTTTTACTGACTGGTGACAAAACGCTGATCCTGGTCACGCTGTTCATCTCAGGAGTAGGAGATACGCTTTGGATGGTGGCCTCGACTCCTTTGCTCACCCGGCTGACCACACCGCAAAATCGGGTGGCGGTTTTCAGCCTGCGGGCTGCCATATTCACTTTCTCGGGAGTGGTGGGAAACGTTCTGGGTGGGCAGATGCCATCTTGGCTGGAGAGAACATCAAACATCCAACCAGGCACCATCGGGAGCTATCGTGGGATTCTGTTGATCAGTTTTGGCATGCTCCTGGTCGCCCTCATTCCTATTATCATGATCCCGCCTGGCGATGGAGAGGCAACTAGGCAGACAGTTCCGGAAACCATGGGAGAAAAACCTAATTTATGGTTCGATTTGAAAAATATTTTACGTAAAAATATTATTTGGCAATTATTTTTACCAAATTTCTTAATCGGCCTGGGCGCAGCACTGATGGTCCCCTATCTCAACCTTTTCCTGGTCGAGAAGTTCTCGGTCTCCGAACAACTTTTGGGAACCTTTTTCAGCATCGCGGCATTGGTCACCGGTACCGGCACACTCTTCAGTCCCTGGATTGCCCGCCGGCTGGATTCCCGCATCCGGGCTCTGGTGCTGACCCAAGGTTCCAGCTTGTTCTTCCTGCTGCTGCTGGGATTTTCTCCCTGGCTGGGATTGGCTGTGATCGGTTTTTGGGGGCGGAATGCACTGATGAATATGGCCCAGCCGCTGTATAATTCTTTCTCGATGGAACAAGTCGCCGATCATGAACAAGGTACACTTAACAGCATGCTTTCCATGAGCTGGCAGATTGGCTGGACCGTGATGCCGGTTTTTTCGGGCTTTATCCAGGAAAATTACGGTTTTTCACCGATTTTTATCACCACCAGTCTCCTGTATGCCCTTTCCACGGTGTTGATCTGGGCTTTCTTTAAAAACAGCGAGAGGTCAATGGCCAATCAGATTACGGCCACGCTGGCCTAAGGAGCGGCAATGAAAACAGACTTGCGTACCTTGCTAAGGAACATCCAAGCCGCTGCCCGAATCGGGCACCCGGAATCTGTTTGGGCAGCTCTGGAAGAAGTACTGGAATATCCCCAAATTGCCGGTAACCATCATCTCGATGACGCCTTTCTCAGGCAGGTGGTGCTTCCAGTTGGACAGGCGCTCGCCCACCCCTTGCTCCAGCAAGCTGCGTTACGACCTCTGATCACCCACCCATTGGCCGGGATGCGCGCTATCGCAGGGGCGGCATTGGCCGAACGATATCTCAAAGGCATGAACGGCACCGGGCTGAAAGACTTGGGGCAGCTGGCACAAGACCCTCGCCAAGATGTGCGGCAAGCGGTTCTTTTGGCCTGTGCCCTGCCGAAAAGCTCGGCTCCAGACAAGCAAACCGAAATATTCGAGTCTTGGTTGGTGCAGCCCTCCCCGCGCTTGCAGGGGCTGGCACTGCAGCTGCTGCCCTATCTGCCCGATAAAACCGTTTTAGCCCAGATCCCCAAACTTGAGGACTACTCACCTCCCCAGGAGCCCGGTGTAAGGCGGGCTCTGTCTGAGGCTGTTTCCAAGCTTGGGCAGGGAGAATATGGCCCTCAGGTGTTTATCCTCCTTTCAGCGTGGGCCGAAAACCCCGACCGTTATTACTGGGTGATCACCCGCTCCCTCTCTCGATCTTGGGCTGCATCTCATCCCAATGAATCCCTGGCAATCCTGACGCACCTGGCAGAGATCAAAGGAGGGCGTAAAAAAATCTTGAATGCCCTAAAAGCCCTGCAGAGCCCCGGGGCAAAAACTGAGGTACTGGACACCTTGCAGCAATGGCGAACATCAGATCAGCCCAAGCTGCAGTCTGCTGCCCAGAAAGCGGAAGAAAAAGGCCTTTAGAAAGAAGGAACCAAAATGAGCAAACCCGAGCATCTGATTCAGGAACTAGAAAATGGGCTGATCCTGCGCCGCTCGACGCTTGATGACTGCGAGGCATTAGCCAATTTCAACGGCCGCATCCATGCCGACCCGGGAGAGGATTTCAGCGAACACGCGGCCAACGATGTGCGGGTCTTGCTCAGCGGGCAGCACCCCACCTTCCACCCTGATGATTTCACCCTCGTAGAAGACCCAAAGTCTGGCGAAATCGTCTCCAGCATGTGCCTGATCGACCAAACCTGGGCGTATGATGAGATCGAGTTTGCTGTCGGCAGACCGGAGCTGGTCGGCACCCACAAAGACTACCGCCGCCAGGGCTTGGTGCGCAAGCAGTTTGAGGTCGTCCACCAATGGAGTGCCGAGCGCGGCCACAAAATGCAGGCCATTACAGGAATTCCCTGGTACTACCGCCAGTTTGGCTACGAAATGGCCGTCAATCTGGCCGGCAGCCGCCGGGGTTATCTGCCCAATATACCCAAACTCGATGAAGACCAGCAAGAACCCTACCGCTTCCGACCAGTGCAGGATGAAGATATCCCCTTTGTCACCAGGCTCCATAACCACAGCAGACAGCGGCAGATGGTCTCGTGTGTGCGCGACGAAAAAGTCTGGCGGTATGAGGTTTTGTTCCGGGGACATCACCTCGGTGCGCATTATGTAATGCAGATCATCGAGACCCCGGCAGGAAAACCAGCCGGTTACTTGCTGCATCGACCTGAACTCTATGAAAACAGCCTGACCATTTCTGGTTTTGAGATGATCGAAGGGGTCTCCTGGTTCGAGGCAGCCCACGCCGTACTGCGCCAGCTAGAGCACACTGGAAAAGCCTATGCGCAACGAGACTCTTCGCCAGACAAACCACTTGAGATGAAAGGGTTTTTGTTCCAATTAGGAGAAGACCACCCGGTTTACCATGTCATCCCCAACCGCCTCCCCTTGAAATATGACCCATACTCTTTTTATGTCCGCGTCCCGGATTTGCCAGGTTTTATCCAGCTGATTTCACCCGTACTGGAAAAAAGGTTGGCCCGGTCTTTTATGGCCGGCCACAGCGGGGAGCTCAAGCTCAATTTCTTCACCGACGGTATTGTCCTGACCTTGGAAGGTGGCAAACTGAAGAACGTGGAACGGTGGAACTCCCCACATTATGAAGATGCCTCTGCCAACTTCCCGAATCTGACCTTTTTGCAGCTCTTATTTGGATACCGGGATGTGCAGGAACTGGAAGATGCCTACGCCGATCTATATTATCGCAAAGAGGAAGCCAAGATTTTGCTCAAATCCCTCTTCCCACGCAAACCTTCACACGTACTGGAACTGTCCTAAAAAAGAACGGCTTTCCTAAAAAATTTTCAATCCCTATCAATCCAAAATCACACCCAACCGTGATAGTATTACGCCTATGACTGCCGTTACTCTTGGTGTGATTGCTGACACCCATATCCCAGACCGAAACCCAACCCTACCACCAGCGGCACTGGATGTATTTGCCAAACATCAGGTCAGCGCCATCCTGCATGCCGGCGATATCAGCGTGCGGCGGGTGCTGACTGAGTTGGAGGACATCGCTCCGGTTTTCGCCGTGCGCGGCAATACCGACATCTTACTGGTTGGGCAGCTGCCCTGGAAGCGCCGGCTGGAATTTGAGGGCGTGCTGATCGGGATGGCACACGGCCACGGGAACTGGCTGAAATATATTCCCAACCGGATTGATTACTACATCCATGGGCCTAAAAAGTTCAGCTACTACGAAGAAACTGCCCAGCGGCAGCTGCCCGGTTGTCAGGTGGTGGTTTTTGGGCACAACCATGTCCCGGCTAACTACTGGCATGAAGGGCAGCTTATTTTCAACCCCGGCTCAGCTACCAGACCGAATCCCGTTGTGCCCAGTTTGCCGCCTAGCGTTGGCCTGCTTCACCTGGATCAAGGAAACGTTCAGGGAGAAATTGTGTTTATCTAAGAAACGGCACACTGAAAAGATTCAACCATGGTTTTATTAAACAAAGTTTTGGATAAGGAATTTTCTGTTCAATAGACCGAATTTTTCCACCCCATCCCCATCCCTTCCCCTTTCAAAGGGAAAGGTGCCTGTTTCTGCAGGCGGGTAGGGGTAAACTGATTCATAACTCATGATAAATAACAAGATATAATATGTCATCCCACACACATGTGTAAACTCAGGAGGAGAAAATGACCAAACCGCGCATTAAACTGATCATGAACCCCAACGCTGATATGGGTAATGCCTGGAAGTATGCCTCGGACCTGCGGCACCTGTTTGCAGGTTTTGCGGACGCCCACTGGTCCGGCACAGTATACCCCACCCATGCCAAGGAATTGGCCCAGCAAGCCGCAGAAGAAGGCTACGATATCGTCGTGGCGATGGGTGGAGACGGCACAGTACACGAAGTGATCAACGGGCTGATGGAAGCACAGGTAGAAAAACGCCCGGCACTCGGGGTGATTCCGCTTGGTTCCGGCAACGATTTTTCCGCCAATGTAGGCAATACCCGCAATGCCAATGAAGCCGTCCAAGCCATTTTGGATGGACATACCAAAGTCATCGACCTGGCGACGGTTGAGGATGAGGAAGGGCGTAAAGAATATTGGGATAACACGGCTAACATCGGCTTTGGGGGCTCGGTGACCGAATACTCCCACAGCCTGCCGGTTCTGCGCGGTTTTCTGATGTACCTGGCAGCGGTCCTCCAGACCATTTTCTCCAATTACGTGATCATGAAAGCCGAGATTAAAACCGATGAAAAAGAATGGTCCGATGAAACCATCATGATCGCTCTCAACAACGGGCCGCGCGAAGGGGGTGGTTTCCATACCGGCCCGCATGCCATCATGGACGATGGAGTGCTCAATTTCACGATTGCCCAAAAAGTCTCCCGCCTAAAAATGCTGATGCTCATCCCGCTTTTTATGAACGGTACCCAGGAGAAGGACAGCAAAGTGTATATGGGCACATTTAAGACCATGGAAATTAAATCGGACAAACCGCTCTACCTGCATACCGACGGAGAAATGTTTGCCGGATTCAACCACGATGTCCATTACCTGAAGGTTGAAATCCTACCCAACGCCTTAGAAATCATCATCCCGAAAGAAGCTAAATAACTCACCTAAAATGCCCACCCTGTTTCAGAGCCTGCAGAATCAAGATCTCGGCCAGCTGCTCATCATTGCAGAGATGTGGGACCTTAATTTTCAGGCACCCGATGTAAGGCAAGGCAGAAAAGAACTTGCCGAGTTAATTTTAAGAAACAAATCTCTGATCGTTGAAGTCGTCGAAGACCTGCCGGTAGAGGCGCAGCAGGCCCTTTCCAGCCTGCTGGCAGAGAACGGCATGCTCTCATGGCATCCATTTACCCAGCAGTTCGGAGAGATCCGGGAGATGGGACCCGGACGGCGTGACCGGGAAAAGCCCTATCTGGAACCGGTCTCGGCCGCGGAACGCCTATGGTATTTCGGGTTTATCGCCCGGGCGTTCTTCGATACCCCCAGCGGCCCTCAGGAATTTGCTTACATCCCAGACGACCTGCGGACTTTGCTGCCAGATTTTATCCGAACAGCCTCTCCGGCCACTCCGCTCAGCCGCCCGGCAGCGCCAGCCGAACGCACCCACACCTTTCCCGCCAGTGACCACATCCTGGATCATGCGACGACTCTCCTGGCCGCCTTGCGCATGGGCATCACGTCCAAGCAATTAGATCATCTCAGCCAAAACTGGCCGATGGATCCGCAAACCTTAACCTCTCTTTTGCAAGCCGCTGGTCTTATTTCAGACGAAAACTCCCCACTTGCTGGTCCAGTCCGGGCATTCTTGGAAGCGCCTCGAGCCCAGGCGTTAGCGCAATTGGTGACCGCCTGGCTGGAGAGTGATAAACACGACGACCTCAGGCTGATCCCCCACCTTCAAGCCGAAGGGGAATGGTACAACGACCCCAAACAACTGCGCCGAGCCGCCCTCGAACTAATCCGATCGCTCGATACCAAAACCTGGTGGAGTCTGCCAGCACTGATCACGTCTATTCAAAACCCAAAACCGAACTTCCTGCGACCGAACAGCGATTATGATTCCTGGTATCTAAAAGACAAACGCCACAGCCGAACAAGACGGGACCAAAAACATCTTTCGCTTCTCAAGCTGGTCTCTTTTTCTGTTCAACAACCAGCCACCACCTGCCGCGGGCAAGGAAGATCAATCTCCTACGATGAATTCACAAGGCCATATCATTGTGCCCCGCATGACACCACGTGCAGCCCGCTATCTGATCGCCCGTTTTTGCGAATGGGGCTCCACCAAACACGGTGCATACACCTATACCTTGACCCCAAAGTCCCTGGAGAAGGCCAGGAATCAAGGGCTAAAAATAAAACATCTGGTCAATCTCCTTAAGCGCTACAGCGACACTCCTTTACCACCCAACACCCTCCAAGCTCTGAAACGCTGGCAAGAAAACGGCACCCAAATCAGTTTTCAGCAGGCGGTGGTGCTGCGGGTCAATCATCCAGATGTGCTCAAAGCCCTCTTGGAAACCCCAGCCAAACGTTTTTTAGGCACCCCGCTCGGCCCGACAACAATCACTGTCCATCCCGGTGCTTTGCAGCAGGTGCGAGACACATTGATCCGCCTCGGTTATCTAAGTGAGCTTGACGACAGCCTGGCGGACAATTCGTAACCTTTCATATTTAAACTGGAAATCCAAGAGGTCTTGTATGATTGCTCACGTCTTGGGGTAGAATCTATCTTGCAGACGAATGTTTTCAAATGCGATAAAAGGTAAACTCATGATCGATTTTTCACCTATCGTGGAACAAAAAATGAACTGGACCCGCTTTGCAGCCCAGTTTTCCAAGCAAGACCTGATCAACCAAACCAACCAGCTTACCGATCATATATTGGAACTGATTGCCGATGCCACCGATGCGGACGTCGTCTTCGACCCTGAAGACCCAGACGCCTATGACCCTTATGCTGAAAACCCGGATGAATTAACCATCGGCTGGAACCTGGGGCACATTATTGTTCACCTGACCGCCTCTAACGAAGAATCCGCTTTTCTGGCCGCCGAACTGGCCCGGGGAGTTGAGATCGAGTATCGGCGTTCTCGCTGGGAAGTGCCGTGGCAAGAGGTCATTACCATTCAACAAGTCCGCCAGCGGCTGGAAGAAAGCCGCCGCATGCTGCTTGCCAGCTTGGAGATGTGGCCGGACACTCCCCATCTGAAAAATAATTACACCACCCCCAAGGGATTAAAGGTCACGCCGATAGTACGCTTTCTCCTGGGGCAAAACCACGCTGCCAGCCACCTCGATCAGATTGCAGAAGTGCTCAGACAGTCCAAAC
>JARROY010000123.1:0-8411 GCA_037383445.1 Anaerolineales bacterium
GGTATCCATCAAAACATCTAAGCGGGTATCCCAATGCTCCGGGGTCCAGATTTCGAAGTAATCGCCAACGCCAACCAGCACAGCTTCACCATCCAGATGGTTCCGCTCACGCAGGAACTGAGGGATGAGGATTCGACCGTTACTATCGGGTTCCACTTGTGCTGCAGTGGAAAACAGTAAGCGCCTAAGATCGCGTGCTGTAGGATCTGTAATGGAATTGAGGTTGACTCGGTGAGTGATCGCCTCAAACCCAGGAGAGGTCAATACCATCAGGTTTTGTTCAAAACCTTGCGTGATGTAGGCACCGCCGACCAGCAAATCCCGGAAACGGGCTGGAACGGTCAGGCGGCCTTTGTCATCAATGGTATGGCGAAATTGGCCTAAGAACATTTGTTCTTCCTCTCCTTTAATGGCAGCGGGGACGCCGATGACCGGCGCCCCACTTTGCACCACTTTAACCCACGAGTACCCACATTGTACCCAATCTGGGTTTTTAAATCAACCCCCAACCGCGACTTTTAAGCGTTTTTTACCTTTCAATTTTGAATTTCGGCCTTAATTTGGGTATTTTGGGTCTTTTTTTGAATATTTTAAGGTTGGTTCGGAGATTTTTTATTCGATCCGCACCCCATCGGCATTCAGAGAATTTGGAACAATCACCCCACCTGCTTGTTCAATCCCCCACGAAACTGCTTCCCTTTTCTCCGCCCCAACCAAAGCGAACATGCAGTCTCCCCCACCTGCTCCGGATAATTTTGCACCATATGCTCCGTGTTCCCGGGCAGCGTAGATCTGCCTTGAAAGTTGAAGCGTAGATACACCTAAGGCTTCCAGCAGTCCTTGGTTCAAGTTGATTAAACCCCCCAGGTTCTCCCATTCGCCCGCTTCAATCCGTTTTCGCCCTTCAACCACAATTTTCCCGATCAGGTTAAATATCCCCGCAACATGATCTGGATATCTTTCTTTTAATCCAGCCACCTGCTGGACCAAATTGGTCGTGCTGACTTTATCACCAGAAAAGCCAATCACCACGGGCACCTTGTCCAAAATACAGCGTTCCCCCATAGACAGCTGCCGCCACATCGAAACCACTGCCCTTCCCTTGCACCGCTAAAACCGCGTCAAAGGCAATTGAGTAAATCTCCTGTAGGGTTAACCTCACCTGGTTTAATTCCGCCAAAGCGGCTACCATGGCAGCAGTGATTGCCGATGAGCTTCCCAGGCCATAGCTGATCTCTGGACCAGCGGTTGTAATCTTTAATCCGTCCTGAAATGGATACAACGAATAGAACTGTTTGATGGCAGCTAACACAAATGCCACCGCCCTCGGGTAGGTGCTCTGCTCAAGCACTTGGCGCATTGAAGTTGAAAAGACCCGGTCATTTTTACGTAAGACTGGCGTATCAACCGATATTTGTGCCTGAGGATCTCTCTCGATGGTGACAGAAAAACGCAGATCGACCGCAGTCACGATACACGGATACCCGTAAACGACCGCATGTTCCCCAAGCAGCATCAACTTTCCCGGCGCAGACGCGGTGATCTTCATAAACTATCCTCGATCGATCACCCTCGCCCCAACTGCGGGATGGTTGATCAAAATTTCCCAACTGCGTCCAGATTTGGAAGTTTCCAAGGATTTCACAGCGCTGATGATTTTCTCTTCCTCTGTCCTGCGGCACAATAAATGTACTGTTGGACCGGCGTCCAAGGTGAAGTAAGTCTCAATTCCTTTCGAGCGCCAATCCTGAACTGCCAGGATCAACTCCATCGTTTCGGGAGTCCAATAGTATGCTCCAGAGTTCCAGTTCGCTCCTTCATAGGGAGAGGTCATCGCGATCATATGCAGGGAGATGGCCTCCAGTTCAATTTCTCGCCCAAAAAGCTCAAAATCCTTTGACAAAATCGCAACCCGTACAGTCCTAAGCCGCGCCTCCAAAGTCTTGAGCCGGGCTTCAAAAAACGGGCTTTTTAAGGCAAGCTGGTGGCCAAGCGTAGAAGAGATTTTTTTCGTTTCGGTGGAGACAATCACGGTCACGATGGAAATATCCCAATGATCAGGCGGGGCAATTTGCCTGGCAAAGGATGTCTCATTATCTACCCCTGCCTCCCATTCCACAAACCCGGAAGGGATCGAGCGGCAGGCAGAACCTGAGCCTAGGCGCGCCAGTATCGATAGATCCTTCTCAGAAAGCTCCAGCCCAATCGCTGCAGCCGCAGCCACACTTAAAGCAGCAAACCCCGAGGCGGAGGAAGCAATCCCTACACTCTCCGGGAAAGTGTTCTCAGTAACCACGAGTGCTCGGGTGGAGACTCCTGCCCTCCTGCCATTTCCCTCACCCGGTCTAAATGTTCTGAAACTCTGGCTGTGTACCCACGTCCGGCTTCCCCCCCTGTACTTTTGAAAATCACCTTATCTTCGGTAAAGGCTTCATTAAACTCCACGCTGGTGATGGTTTTGGCGTTGCTTAAATTCATCGAAATTGAGTTATTGGTCGGAATCCTAAGTGCGCTGTCTTTCTTCCCCCAATATTTGACAAAGGCCAGGTTAGACGGTGCTTCGGCTGTGGCTTTCCTAATTTGCATAAATCACATACCACCTTCTTCCCATTTTCTATCGCAAGTTTACCACGCACATCTAAAAGGTCAATGATAAGCCCTTTTGTATCAAAATTGACCTGGCCCTGAAAACTGATCTAGATGCTGTAGTAGTATTTGGCCATACCAGAGGGCATAAATGATAAGAGGATGTAGTTACATCCCAGAACAAACCACCACCAAATTGCGAGAAGCTGAGATTTTTCTCGACAAGGCAAAACAGGCAAAGAAGTCAGCAAGCTGCTGGAGATCAGTGAACAGCCCTATTATCCCTGGCGATGGGGGTATGTGGGCATGGTTTTTACCCAGGCCAAAAGCTCAAAGAGCTGCAAAAAGAGAATGCTCGTCTAAAGAAGATTGTTATCCTGCAAGCTCTCGACATCGACACTCTAAAGACTTGCTGGGAAAAGGCTAGGGAGCCAATAGCGAAACCGGCCACAAGAGGCTATTTTTCATTTAATGCGGGGATGGAATAAAGTACCTTATAATGAATCAAGAGCAACTCCTGTATATGAATAAAAGGTTTTCGTTGAGATGGAAAATCACCCCATTGTGAAGGTTCGCCTAACAGCCCCTTGGCTAAGGGTGTTGGTATTCCTCCTAATAATTTTGCAACTTGTGATTCCAAACAAAGCCTGGGAAGTTATTTTGGTCGGATTTGGTGGACTATGGTTGCTCACATTTGTTTGGGCCAGACAATTGGCCCAGGGTTTGCGGCTACAGAGGGAGCAATTATACGGGTGGCTACAAGTTGGTGATTGGTTGGAGGAACGATTTACTTTAGGTAATCGTTCATGGGCACCTGCTATTTGGGTTTCTATTGAGGATTCTTCGAATCTGCCGGGGTACTCGGCAAGCATGGGGACAGGGATTGGGGCTCATTCTGAACGGCGCTGGAAGAAACGTACCCCATGTAATCGGAGAGGAGAATATCAACTAGGGCCATTGGTTCTGAGAACAGGAGATATTTTCGGAATCTATTCGGTCGAGATATATTATCCCCAATCCGACACCTTTGTTGTTTCTCCTCCCGTGATTCACCTGCCAGTGGATATTCAGATCCTTTCGGGTTCTAGAATTGATGAGACCCGCTCAACCCGGATGCGCACTGAAAAATCTGTTAGCAGTTACAGTGCCCGAGAATATCTCCCAGGGGACAGCTTCGCCAAGATTCATTGGATGATTACCGCTAAAATGAATGAACCGCACGTGCGGGAATTTGAGAACATCCACGCTTCAGATTCATGGTGGATTCTCTTGGACCTGGATTCCCGAGTTCAGGTAGGTAAAGGGGACCAGGCTACAGATGAGCACAGTATCATTGTGGCAGCATCCCTGGCCGATCAAGGTTTACGGACAGGTAAATCAATTGGCTTGTTGGCCTCGGGGGAAGAATTGGTTGTCCATCCTGCTAAACATGGATTTGGCCAGCGCGGAGAAATCTTAAGGTCGTTATCGTTGATCCAACGCGGAACACAAAATCTTTCCGATCTGATAAGCCTCAGTCAACATTACCTGCGCCAAAATTCAAATGTCATTGTGATCACTTCATCAATCCAGCTTGATTGGCTGGATAAGCTCCACCAATTTAGAAACAAAGGAATAACACCTTCCGTAATATTGGTAGCTTCAGATGAGGAAGGACATACTGATAAATTAAAAAAACAGGGAAGATATCTGGATAAACGAGGGATTGATCGTTACCTATTTAACACAGAGATATTTAATACACCAGAAGCTCGACCTGGAAAACATGGCGAGATTAAATGGATGTTTACTCCTATGGGCAGGGCGATCATGATCCGTTCTGATTGAGAGAGTTCCTAAATGAATTGGATGATAAGACACATTTGCGGTCGGATTGATTTACCGAATCTGGTGTTGTTGTTTATCGCATTACTGATTACTTTACTTGTAGTTTTTGGATTCAACGAGCTCATCCGCGGGGTAAGTTACCCGCCATTGATTGGCTGTGGCTTTTTGGGGGTCTTGCTCTCGTGGAGATGGTTAGCGAGAAATAAAAAAGTGTGGGTAGTTGTATTAGTTCTATTGTTGTGTGGTGTTTTGTTTTCTTTCTTTTTTATCAAGGAAGTAGGAATAGCATCTTTATCTGTGGGCAAACAACTTGTTAGAGCTGTTCCAGAATTGTTAGAGGATCAATCCGAGAAAAATTTTGAACAGCTTCGACAAGCCTCAATTCATTTCACCTTCACCCTCGAGGTTCTATTCTCAGAAATCTCTGAATGGTGGAACGATCTCCTTGCTGGTCGGGCTGAATACAATCAACAGGTCACCATTCTGATCTGGAATTATGCTGTCTGGTTGGTAGCTGGATGGTTGGGATGGGCAGTTCGTCGAAATTGGAATCCTTTTGGGGTGATCATCCCTATCTTGGGTCTGATGACAGGCATTGTTGCATATAGTAAGGCAAAATCCTGGATTCTGGCGCTCTTGATGGTGATATGTTTTATCTTGGTTGTGTTCATCCAGCACTTCCTGAGAGAACAGCAGTGGGGGAAGCAAGCCATAAGTTTTTCTGAAGATATCCGGTTGGATATATTGGGGATTTCTTTGCTCATTTCTCTCGCCTTACTGATCCTTTCGATTACGCTTCCTTCTATTTCCATTCGTAAGTTGGTAAATAGCGTGCGAGATTTGTTTGAAAATGAGCAAACTGTCGATATTGCTCCTGCCATAGGATTATATGAGCAGTCCAAGGCCACCAATGGGGGTGAGCCGAGGAGGGAAGGTGTCCTTCCAACAAGTCAGTTGATCGGGAGTCCACCTGAGTTGGCAGAAAACATAGTTATGCAAGTTCGACCTGATGAGGATTTTTTAATTAATGCTACCGGATTTCCTTATTGGCGGAGTCATACTTTTGAAGAATATACAGGTAGAGGGTGGCTGGTTGGAGAAGTGGTGATTGAGCAATTTGAACCGGAAGAAAGAATTGCGCCTGAAAATCCTGATTACGCCGAAACTTATCCGATTGATTTCATTATTTTTGAAAATCCTAAAAGCCGATTTTACTATACGGGGGAATTGATCACAGTGAACAAGCAATTTGATGCGATTTATCGGGTACCCCTAGAACAAATGGATTATTTCTCAGGGTTGATAGATTATAAGTCTTACCAGGTGGGGGTTGCCTGGCCAGATCATTCATCCGAAAACTTGAATTCTTCTTCTAAGAATTATCCGGACTGGATTGAGGAACGATATTTACAAATCCCCTCGGGACTTCCTCCGCGGGTAATAGATCTTGCTAAGGAGATTATCAAGGGTACTCAGACATCATATCAACAAGCCGTTGCCATCGAAAGTTATCTCAGAAATTTCCCATATACCCTCTCTGTTTCCCCTGCGCCACCGGGGAAGGATGTGGTTGACTATTTCTTGTTTGATGTTCAAGAAGGTTACTGCGATTACTTTGCTACTGCCATGGTTGTTCTTGCCCGTGCTGTTGGGTTGCCGGCAAGGTTGGTGGCAGGATACGCCAGCGGAACCTATCACTCGGAGGAAGGTTTTTTTGAGGTGTCTCAGGCGGATGCGCACTCATGGGTGGAGATATATTTTTCCGATGACGGCTGGGTTGAGTTTGAGCCGACCAGCAGCCGGTCACTGAGAGATCGGAAATTAGAGTCTTTTGAGCAATCTAAAAAGTTTTCTTTCCCCACCCGCTTCTCAGTTTTTGGGAAGAAATTTGGTCCTAGAGTCGCCTATTGGCTGATGGGGGTTGTGTTCTTCATAGGCGTAGTTTTGACAATCGATATACTTAGGTTGCGGTCCTCCACGTCAGAAGAGATAGTAAGGGTGATTTACCAAGGGTTGATTAAATTTGCTAAAAGAAGCAAAGTTCCATTCAGGCAAAGTCTTACACCGTATGAATTTGGTGGGATTTACCAACACTCCTTGCAAATGTTTTGGCAAAGGTCAAGAATTTTTCACCAATTTATCCCTCGAAACGAAAACAGGATGGGGTATTTGGTAAACCAATGTGTATTAGAGTTATATGGGGAAAATCATCTTGAACAAGATGCAAAGAAAGAAATGATCAAAGAGTGGATAAAGTTGATACCCTGGCTTATATTATCTCGGATTAGATCATGGTCTTACGATGAAAGTTTTCAGGAGCCGGTGCCTGAATAACTATTAACTTGACCTGACCCCTAAAACTTATCCAGATGCTGTGATAGTTTTAGAATGGAATAGAATCTTCCTAACACCATTTCTGTTCTAAATCTCACTGATGTATTGTGTTCCCACGGTGGTAATCCGTAATAACCAGAATAACAGGCTAATGGCCAAATATAATGAGTGAACCAAATTGTGGGGATGGGTCACACTGTTCAATAGGTATTATAACAAAATGTATCCAAAATATCTGATTATCTGATATAATCTTCCTTACTAAAACTTAGCTCTTTGATACTGGTTGACAAGTTCAAAACTGATCACGGGGGATAAACAAGAGCCTCACTGATGCATCTATCTCAAATAAATTACTGTGGAAATAATTTGGGGCTATTTAATTAGGTCAATTGTTGGTATCTTATCACTGGCCTCAGCCCTACATTGAAACCCATCCCAAATTGCTAGACGACATTGCGTAAATCTAGTAGCGTGAACCAATAACTAAAGGAGAATAGAATGACCAGTAAAGAAGATGTAGTAAAAACTTATCATGATGAAGCCTATACCAATCCGCCTTCGAGCGTTATAGAAGCGGGCGAGAAATATCTCTCGGACGACTTTCAGGGTCTCGATAAAGAAGGCAACGCAAATTCGGACAAAACGGCATTTCTCGGCATGACTCATCTTTTGTTCAGCGCCTTCAAAGATTTTCGTGGGGTGGTCCACGATGTCGAGGAGAAGGATGACGCTGTTCTTTTGACATTTCATTTCGAAGGGACGCATACCGGCGACTTTGACCTCTCAGGGATGGGCCTGGGCGTTATCCCTGCCAGTGGAAAAAGGATTGTAACTCCCGAAGCCAAATCCTGGTTTATGGTTGAAGGTGATAAAATCGTGGGAACTCAACCCATTTCAGGTGGAATGGAGGACATCTTAGCTGAACTGGGGGTCACACCGCCATCAGAATAACCTAGAAACTTGACAGGGAACCTATTCTCACAATAATCACATCAATCTGAATGGAAAAATATCCAGAAATGACCGACTTGATTCCCTAATACCGATCCTGATGCTGTGATAGTACTAGAATAGAAAAGTTTCACCCAAACACTACTTCTGTTCGGAATAATAAAGGTGTATTGAGTTCCCACCGTCGTATCACTTGAAAGGCCAAAGTATTTTTGATTTCAATACCATAAAAATCTTCAGGGAATGCCAGCGTTACCTATTTGGAGAGTTCAAATCTTCTTGCCAAAGGCATAATTAGGAAATAGTTACAGAGTAATCTAATGGATAATGCTAGATATTTGCTAATCCGAAGTTTGTCTATTTTTTGCATTAAAGTATAATGAATCTAAGCTTTTTATCTTTCACCCGACTTGATTATTCAACCTTGAATCCTCATAAAAAGGTGAATAATGAACTGTGAAGTACCTTGCAACTATGTAGTTGTAACAATTGTGGGATTTACTCTGTAGGAGGTATTATGTCACCCAAAATTAAAACCATAATCACAATGTCCATATGGCTCCTATTCATCAAGGGAATCCTCCTAATACCCGTCACCTTCTACACGATTGGGCAGGCATATATTAGCGGGGAGTCAACACCGCTGGTCGGAATTCTATCATGCGCAGCTGGAACATTTGCATTTATTTCAGCCTGCATTGCTGCGTGGA
>JARROY010000124.1:0-9005 GCA_037383445.1 Anaerolineales bacterium
GGTAGGCCATACCACGTTTGGCATTTGTGTCTGGGTCGAAGGGTGCTTCATTGTCAGAGAAATGGTATGGCATCACCTGGAATAGCCCGATTGCTCCAGCTCGCGAAAGAGCCTGTGGGTCTCCGCAGGATTCGATCTGCATAATCGTGGCGACGAGATTAGGGTCCAGATTCCAATCATCTGCCCAACGAATAATCTCTTTCTCCCAATACAGAACAGAAGGTGCAAAAAATGGTGCCAGTTTTGTTGTTGATGGTGCCGGATCTGCAAAGGCGACTTGTGCTCCTTGTGGAATGGCTTCGACGATTAAATCCCATGGTCTGGTGGTCTCACCAGTTAGAAGCTGGAAAATAAATCCGAACCCAAGAAGTATGAATAAGGGGGTAAAGATTGCAGAAAAACAACCTCCACGTGGCTGAGTGGAGGCTGTTTTTGTGCGGTTCTTCCCGTAATTAGGTGAACTGCCCATGTCTTAATCGTCCTTGGTCTGTTTTTCTCAGCTCATGTAATCCTGATTGTAATCACTGGATGACTTCGATTGTTTTGATTTTGCCTGCATGGATATCGGGTGGTAAGTGGGTTCTGGCCGGCTGCGGTTTAGCGATGGGCGAAAGGATGTTTGGGTTGCAGGCCGTCGGTTTGAGGCAGTCGGTCTGCTGTAGCTGGTGCTGGTGCGGGGTTTACGCCGGATGTTTTGTGGTTGGCTTTGTTGGGTAGTTGAGCGTACCTGCAAGCCTCGGTAAGCTGAAGGAGAATCATCTTGCGAAAATATCCGGTCACCAGCCACACTGAAGGTGCCAATGATCAATACTCGGATTAGCCAGACGATGATTGCCACAAAGATCGGGACGATCTTCAACAGTGTTTCTCTTGGAATTACAGCATTGCCCAAGGTTTGGTGGTTGAGAATTGCGATCGAAACTCCCCACCATGTCAGGGAAGCGTTCATCGTGGCGGCTAAAAGCCACGCACCAAATAAATACCACACTTCATTTGGCTCATCAGCACCTTGTTCAGGTGTGAAGAGTCGGGCGATACCTGCAAAATCTATTCCGCAGAAAGCGATTGCCAGGATAGTGGACCAGCGCATCCCGAGAAACTTCAAGTCGCCCAACAGATCGCTCATCGCGAAGTCCGTGGTGCTGTAATTGAAGATTTCAAATGCTAGCAGGGCGCCGAGGATGAGGATCCCCCACATAAGTCCACGGCTGATGCGTTTGCTCTGCAGAAAATTGGGAACATTAGATTTACTTGCCATCAGGGACCTCCTATTGTCCTTTAGTGAGTCATGATATAATATGACTAGAACAAGTGTTCTTTCAGAGATTATAGAACATTTGTACTAAAAAGTCAATAGTGAATCTAAGGATTTTTTCTAGGATAAATTCTTGTTTTTTGGGGGAGTTTTTAATTGGATTCCTTTAGGAACCGTTCATTTCAGTTTTTTCATCGAGGTCGAATTCAATGACGACCTGTTCTTGTTCTTGGGTTTCAATTGCTGGGAAATATTGGCGCACCCATGCAATTGCCTCCGGACCGTCCATACCGAGCAATATCCGGGTCAGCAGAGCAATGAACATCCCTGTCCGGCCGCGGCCTGCAAAACAATGCACCGCGATATTTTCCCCTTGTTTTGCTCGGTTGATCACTTGCTGGAGTAAATCTCTTAAACCATCATGGTCTTCTGGCGTATCGAAATCCACAATGGGGTAGTGAAGCACGCCGATTTCATTCTCAGCATAGACATGCGTCAGGTCCATGTTAGCCCGCCAAAGGTCTTCACCCGGCTCAATTAGCATGACAACGGTATCAATTCCTGCTTGTAAATATTCATCCAAGGTTGAGTAATCAGCATCGAAGGTGGCAAACGGCATAGGGCTGCGGTGAATTTTCCCCGGTAGGTTGAACGGAATCAGAGTCAGGTTTTTCATTTTTCAAACTCCGGTAGGTTCAGTCATCTGCATGCTCTACAGTAAACACATGCGCGTACAAGCTGGCAATCCACTGTTTCCCTTCCTGTGTGACAGAAAGGTATTTTACAGCGTCTTTAATATACGGATTGACAATGTTCCAGAAAAAGGCGGCATACGTTTTGGTCAGGTCGCCTGGGGATTTATAACCCAACTGCTGGTTGGCATTGGTTTCTTCAAACTCGTAGAACAAAGCTGGCGTTTTGCGCAGGTATTGGGGGTCGCCAAGCTGACCGATGAAATCTGCTGCGCGAGTTAAGCCGGCATAGTTGTTGGTGTCTTGATAGGTTGGATCATCAGGTGGGGGAAAGCGGGTCAGTTCAATATAGGTCGTAATTGCTTCAACATCAACCAATTGGTCCACACCACCGAGCAGTTTTTTCCCGAAGCGCTCGCGTACAAACTGCTTGCTGCGGTCTACATGGTAAGGAGTTAGGGCAATATCGGTCCCCCCATCAGGCAGCTCGACCATCTTACCTTCTATCCCGGTTGCACAGCGGTTGCCGTTATCTTGCCGCAGTACACCTCTCACATACCCGATATCATGGCACAGCAAAGCAATCATGTAGTTCAACCAATCCTTGGGGGTCACTTCACCTTCAATCAGGTGTTTGCCTTCGATGATAGCCTGCCCCGCCATGGTGACCATCACAGTATGTTCCAGGTTGTGATAAAGAGCATTCGAGTTGGCGATATTTTCTAGTGCCAGCCTGGCTGTCCACCCGATCATATTTCCGATCTCGGGTTCAAGGTTGCTGTAGGTATGGAAATAAGCCTTTTGGACTTCCTCAACAAGGTAGTCAATCATCATTCGGGATAAATTGATCATGCCAAGCCTCCAACAATTAATTCACACCATTATTATACGATGCAGCCGCTTTCAGGAAGATAGGATAATAGTAGCAAATTTATGACATTTGAATGGCATGGGAATCGGCATTGAGCTAGTTGACAAACGGAAATGGTTACGGGATTTACGCTTAAAGACCAGATAAACCATCTTTTATTTTATTTCTATCCGACACCTTTTGTATCAGCGGGCGAAAATTTTCTCAAAACGTTCCAGTTGTGCATCGTCGATTGTATGGTGCAGGTCTCTCTGTGGGAAGGGCATTTTAATCCCAGCCTGGTTAAGAGCGTTGAACATGGCAGTATTGACTTTATCAAACATCCGCCGGGTATCCACATAGGAACTCAACCACCAGCGCACCCGGAAGATGAGGGCCGAATCACCAAATTCGAGGAAGAGTGCCTCCACCGGACGCTCCGGATCGACACCTTCTACTTTGCTTACCGTTTCAACCAGAACCTGTCTTGCCTTTTCAATGTCGGTATCATAGGCGACCCCAACATGAATTTCGATCCGATAATCGGTATTCGGGTAGGCATAGTTCACTACCAGGCTCTTGCCGATGACAGAATTCGGAACGATCACCATGCGGTTATCCCGGGTGCGGATGCGTGTGCTGCGCAAACCGATATCTTCCACATCTCCCCAGGTGGCCAGTTCCAGAATCTCAATTCGGTCGCCAATGCGGAAGGGCCGGTCGATCATGATGATGAACCCACTGATCGTATCCGAGAGGGCTGCCTGAGCTGCCAGGGCAACCGCTAGTGATCCGATCCCCAAGGTGGTCACCAGACCGCTGATCTCAACTTCGAAATGGCCTAGCACCACAATCCCCATTATCACGGCTAATAAAATCAACAAGATTCGCCGTACGAAGGGAACCATCTGGTCGTCCAGCGGAGAGTCTGTCTTGGCAGCAATTTCCGTGCTGTACCAACCAGCCACGGTATTGACCAAACGCCAGATGGCCACTGTGATCAGCAGGCTGTAAAGGATATATGTCCCATCAGAGATTTCGGATTGGTAACCGGCGGTCAGGAAATCCAACCGCTTGATGGCTGCTTCTAGAGCTAGAAGTATCACCAGCCAAAACAGCGGCGGCCGAATAGATTCAAGCAGCAGGTTATCCAGCGTGGATTTGGTCATCCCGGTGATCTTTCCAATAATTTGATCTAGAATTAAGGTCAGGATTGGCCGGGTCAGGACAAGGGCTGCCACCACGATCACGGCTGAAATCCCAATTTGCTGCCACTCTGTCTGGGATAGATTTAGAAAAGTCATCAAATGCCTCCTAGGTTTTGAGTTGAAAAAAATGATTCCTTTAGGCCTTATCATACCCTATGAATTGGAAGAAATAAGGTCAAAAAGCTGAAAACAGATGAGCTATTTTCATTGCTATAGTTTGCTTGCAGCCTGTTATAATGTGTGAACTTCGCCTGAGGCATAAGATATGGGATTCTATTAACCAATCCCCAAAGTGTGCAGGATACGAAGTGGCTAAGAATTTGGATGATTGAAAAGGCAGCACAAGATGCTTCGAGATTGGATGAGTAGAATAGTTGCTTTACTGATTGGGATAACCATCACCGGGATTGTGCTGGCAAGTATGATTTTACCTGCTCAGGCGTCTCCCTCGCTTCAGTTGACCGCGTTTCCCACCCCAACTCCAGGCCCGGATGGACGTATCTTGTACACCGTTCAGGCGGATGATACCTTGTGGCGTATCTCTGCAGTCACAGGGGTATCGCTGGACGAACTGCGCCGCTTGAACAACCTGGACGTGGAGGCTGTTATCCGTCCGGGGCAGGTGCTCCTTTTGGGATTAGGCAGCCCATTCCAAGCCACTCCTGAACCCGGGGCAACCCAGGCCGTCCCTCAGCAGCCTTTAGTAACACCGTCCCCGACTCCCTTGATGGATACCAGTTCGATTTGTGCACTTTTGTATCTTGATGTTAACGGGAATGCCATCCGGGAAGAGAATGAAATTACCCTGGCCGATGGCGAAGTCAGTGTAACCGAGCGTCTGGGAGCTTATTCCGACAAGAAAACCACTACTTTTCAGGATGAACCAGTCTGCTTTGACCAGATCCCACCGGGTGAATATATTATTACCATGGCGCTGCCTGGCGGGATGAACCGCACCACAAACCTGAGTGTGTCAGTTGTCCTGGTGCCTGGAGATACTTCTTTTATCAATTTTGGCGCTCAGCCGGCTGGGGCATTCCCCACAATTGTTGCATCGGGGAGCGAATCAGATACCGGTGGGTCTGTGCCGTTGATTGCGATTCTGGGAATCTTTCTGCTCGTCGGCGGTGCTGGCTTGGGTTTGTGGGCTGCGTTTAGCAGCCGACGGCGCTTTTCGGCAGACCAGGACTAACGTTTGCTGCCAAGTAAGCCTCTAAGATCAATTTTGTGCTTTCCAACAGTTGATCGTAAATGGCGTGGTTCTCCGGGATTCCGAAGATCGAGAACACCAGCTTGTCTTCATAATTGTGGATGTCCTCAATTCCATTTCCGTTATCTAGGTACTGCTGAGACCATTTAATCAGCATGCTAACCACATCCGGGGTCAGGAAGGCTTTCATCTGTTCTGGCGGGTTGGAGGAGATGGTATAGATTTCATCAAGTTCATTGATCTCTGTATTTATTTTGTTTCTCATCATTTTTAAGTCGATTTGATCCAGCTTACTTGTCGGCACAATTCTAAAATTAAAAGTTGCTTTGGGTAGATCGCTAATTTGAGCATAGGTGTAGTAGCCGGGTTTGGCAGAAAGCGTGCCGGTGTAAGCGTGAGAGATGAGAACAGGCGTCCCTTTGTACCAAAGCTTTACTTGGGGACGAAGCGATAACCCGCCTGTTTCTACATCTCCACCTTCTTTTTCAGCAATTTCTTTATAGATGTTGGTGATAATCTGCAGGCGTTTGTTGTAAACCAGCCAGGCGATAAAGAAAGTGATCAGCACCACCCCTGTTATGATCAGAATCGGTTTCATCTCTTAGATACTCCTTACTGGTTGGTTTTGTGGAAGGCATCTAAGGTGTTGTGTGTTGCTCTACTATCATTATACAGATTAAGTACCTTCAGGAACAACCCTATCTATTCGACCGCAACTGCACCAGACTTGGTATAATTTGACCGAAATTCGCAGATCTTATGAGGAATGTTAAATAACCATGACCGAACCAAGAAATTTCCAATCCATGATTCTTGCCCTGCATCAATATTGGGCTGAACATGATTGCCTGATCTGGCACCCGTATTACAGCCAGGTAGGAGCGGGCACCATGAACCCTTCTACTCTGCTGCGTGTTTTGGGGCCAGAACCGTTTAATGTGGGCTATGTAGAACCTTCCGTTCGACCGGATGATGGCCGCTACGGGGATAATCCCAACAGGCTCCAGATGTTTTACCAGTACCAGGTCATCCTCAAGCCGGACCCGGGCAACCCGCAGGAACTTTATCTTGGTTCACTGGAGGCGATCGGGATCGACCCTCACAAGCATGATATCCGCTTTGTGGAGGACAACTGGGAATCCCCGGCCATGGGAGCCTGGGGGCTGGGCTGGGAAGTCTGGCTGGATGGATTGGAGATCACCCAGTTCACTTATTTCCAGCAGGCCATGCACCAGACCCTCGACCCGGTTTCGGTAGAGATTACCTATGGTCTAGACCGGATTGCCGCTCCTCTGCAGGGAGTCAACCATTTCAAGGATATTCAATGGAGTGCAAAACGCACTTTCGGGGACATGAATTTGCAGGGTGAGCAGGAGCAATCCAAATATTATTTTGAAGTCGCCGATACGGAACGCAACCGGAAAATCTATGACCTGACCCGAGAAGAGGTCCTGCTGGCGCTGGATGCCGGCCTGGTGCTGCCCGCATACGATCAATTGCTGAGGCTGTCGCATATTTTCAATGTATTGGATTCCCGCGGTGCGGTTGGGGTGACCGAGCGGCAGCAGTTTTTCCGCGATATGCGCCAGCTTGCCGGCCGAGTCGCGGCTCTCCAGCTGGAAAAAAGACAGCAGCTCGAGTTTCCCTGGATGGAGGAAAGCAGTGCCACCACCAGCACCCAGGTCGCCAAACCCGGTGAGAGTTTGGGTACCTTCCTCGCACCAGAGAAACCAGCGCCTTTCTTGTTGGAGATTGGCACCGAAGAAATTCCGCCAGCAGACCTGGATGGCTATCTTGAACAGCTGGAAGAACAGGTTCCAGCGTTGCTGGATACCCTGCAGCTGAATTACGGCAACGTCATGATCTTGGGCACCCCGCGCCGCATCGTCGTCTATGTGGAATGTTTGGACCCCCAGCAGTCCGACCGGGAGGAACTGGTCAAAGGCCCCCCGGCCTCACGTGCGTTTGGTCCGGATGGGGAACCGACCAAAGCCGCGGAAGGATTTGCCCGCGGCAAAGGTCTCAGCGTAAGGGACCTGCAAGTACGCCAGATCGATGGCGGTGAATATGTTGTCGCCACTGTGCAGCATAAGGGACGAACAGCGGTAGAAGTGCTGTCTGAGGAACTGCCCAAGCTGCTCGCCGGACTGAAAGTGGAACGCGGTATGCGCTGGAACGCCAGCAATGTGGCTTTCTCCCGCCCGATTCGCTGGATTCTGGCCATGCATGGTGAACACCTGATTCCGTTTGAGTTTGCCGGATACCTTTCGGGCAAACGCACCCGCCAACTGCGCTTCAGTGATCCTGAGGAGGTCGAGGTTTCCAACCCGGAAGATTACTTCAACCTGATCGAAGGGCAGGGGATCATTTTAGATGTCGATAACCGCAAGGAATCCATTTTAGAACAAGTTGAAGCGCTGGCGGCCGAGGTGGGTGGTGAAGTGAAAGCCGATCCGGCTCTATTGGCCGAGGTGACTCACTTGGTGGAAGCTCCGACTGCCCTGCGCGGAACTTTTGAAGAAAAATATCTCTCCCTGCCGGACGAGATTTTAGTGATGGTGATGAAGAAGCATCAGCGTTATTTCCCTGTCTATCGGGATGGGGAACTGCTGCCGTATTTTGTCACTGTGCGCAACGGCGGCGACCAGCACCTGGACGTGATTGCCAAGGGGAACGAGGGCGTCATCCGGGCACGCTTTGCCGATGCCGCTTTCTTTGTGGAAGAGGACCTGAAAAATACCCTGGACGAGTATCTTCCCCGGCTGGATACGCTGACTTTCCAGACCAAGCTGGGATCAATGCTCGATAAGACCAAACGCATCACCCGGGTATTATCCGTGGTGGGCGAGATGCTCGGGTTAGATCGTGAGCAATTGGCCACCGCTGTGCGGGCCGCGGAATTGTGCAAAGCCGACCTGGCGACCAATATGGTGGTGGAAATGACCGCACTGCAGGGGTTTATCGGGCAGGAGTACGCCCTGCATGCCGGGGAACCAAAAGAAGTTGCCCGCGCGATCTATGAGCACTATCTGCCGCGCAGCGCGGGGGACAGCTCCCCACAACACGAAGCAGGCTTGGCGGTGGGGATTGCAGACCGTCTGGACAGTCTGGCAGGTTTGTTTGCTGCCGGCCTTGCCCCCACCGGTAATAAAGACCCCTTTGCTCTGCGGCGGGCGGCGTTGGGACTGGTGCAGAACCTGATTACCTGGGAACAGGATTTTGATCTGCGCCAAGGGTTGAAAGCCGCTGCAGATTTACTGCCGATCGAGGCCAGTCCGGAAAGCCAGGAAGATTGCTTGGAGTTTATCATCGGCCGGATGCGGAGCCAGTTCCAGGATGAGGGATTTAATTTTGATGTCGTGGATGCCGTTTTGGCTGCTCAGGGACACAACCCCTACAGCGCCAGAAAAGCCGTGGCCGAGCTGAGTGCTTGGGTCGCTCGAGAAGACTGGCAGGAAATTCTGCCAGCTTATTCGCGCTGCGTGCGGATCACCCGAGATTTGGACCAGGTCTACCCGGTTGCGCCAGAACTTTTCCTCGAGCCAGCTGAAAAAGAACTCTACGCTGCTTTGCAGGAAGCCAATCGGCGCCAGCGCTCTGCCGGTTCGGTAAATGATTTTATGAACGCCTTTGTACCGCTTATCCCACCCATCAACCGTTTCTTTGATGATGTCCTTGTTATGGATGAGGACCTGCAGGTGCGCGCCAATCGCCTTGGCTTACTTCAGGCAATCGCCGCGCTGGCGGACGGTGTGGCAGATATGAGCCGGCTGGAAGGGTTCTAAAAAAA
>JARROY010000125.1:0-7742 GCA_037383445.1 Anaerolineales bacterium
AAAAAATTGCACCAATTTCATTTTAAACCAAAAGCCCCGCATATCTGCGGGACTAAATGACCCCAGGAGGACTCGAACCTCCAACCTAACGATTAAGAGTCGCTTGCTCTACCAAATTGAGCTATGGGGCCTTTTGTTTAATAGCACAAGAATTATACCCGAATAAAATGGCATGTCAACCAGGGGTAGCATTGTAACCCACCAGATAGAAATCAATCCCCATGGCAAGCTTTGGTCTATAATGAGTATTGTAGAAACCAGGAACCAACAACCAAGAATGCACGTCTATATCAATAGCATCCTATTCAATAGTTTTACCGCTGTTTGGAGGAGTTATATTATGGAACCTGCCAATAACCGATTCCCTATCCTATGGACAATACTCATTATTGGTCTTGTCTTGATCATTGCTGCCGTCGCAGTGTATTTTCTCTTCTTCAATAATAACCCAGAGACCACAGATTCTAATTCTCACCCGACATTCGTTGAATCGCCGGATACCAGCACTGGTGTAGTTGCCGTAGTTGAGGATGGTGTTGGCGGAGGGGGTAGTGAGGATGGAGATCAGCCTTTCGTCATCCATCTCAGTGATGGTACTGCTCAAGATCAGGAGCAGGAACCCATCCCATTGGCAGTCACTTCCCCCCTCTCTCCGGAGGAGATTGACGCTATCCTAGCACGCCTACCTGCCCTTCAGGTCGCTCCGGGGGACCAAGTTGAATTTAAACTTCCAGGAGACCCGATTCCCCCACCCCGCCCAGGTCAAACCATCGACCAGACCTTTCCGGTAGATACCGAAGCACAACCACCTGTGGTCCCCAGTGGACCCTTGGAAGTGCTTCGTTTCGCTCCAGAGGGAGAAGTGCCAATAGCCCCGACCATCAATATTACCTTCAACCAACCCATGGTCCCCCTTGGCACACTTGCCCAATTATCCGAGGAAGATGTTCCTGTAAAAATAACACCGGATATTCCAGGAACTTGGAGTTGGGTTGGCACCCGCACACTTCGCTTCAATTTTAATTCAGACGAGATTGACCGACTGCCCATGGCCACCCAATACAATGTCACCATTCCAGCTGGCACCCAATCCGTAACCGGCGGTACGCTTGCAGAAGATATCAGTTGGTCCTTCCGCACACCACCTCCCACAATGGAGCAGTATTATCCCAACTATGGCCCGCAAGATCTAGAACCCTTCATGTTCATCTCTTTCGACCAGCGCATCGACCCGCAGGCAGTCCTAGACACCATAACTGCCACTGCAGATGGCAAGCCATTTTCGGTTTCACTAGCAGATGAGGAAGCCTATGCGGAAGATGACGACATCAATCGTTTAATCGAAAATGCTTCAGAAAGCCGCTGGATGGTATTTACCGCCGACGACCCTCTTCCGAAAGATTCGGAAATCACTATCACCATCGGTCCTGAAACCCCATCGGCAGAAGGACCAATCACAACAGCCTCAGCGCAAAATTTTTCTTTCTACACCTACCCACCCCTAAGGATTGAGGATCATACTTGCTCATGGTATTCCTCAAATGAGCTGTGCTATCCACTATCACCGTTTTATATCCGTTTTAACAACCCCTTGGATCCCGATGTTTACCAAGACTCGATGATCAGCATCGATCCTGTTATTCCTGGAGCAACCATTTCAATCGCTGATAACTCGATCACGATCAGCGGAGCTACTCAGGGCAGCACGACTTACCGCGTCACCATTGATGCTGGACTCACCGATACATTCGGTCAGCAGCTTGGAAGAGATGAAAAACTGACCTTCAAAGTAGGTAAAGCAGAGCCTGTCCTCTTCAAACCCGATGATATCCTAGTCACCCTCGACCCAGCTTCCAAATCCCCCACTCTATCGCTATACACCATCAATTATGACAGTTTGGATGTGAAAGTATACTCTGTTGTTCCTTCAGACTGGCCTGCCTTCCAGACCTATCTCCAGGAATTTAATCGCACAGATCAGCCCCCTCTTCCACCTGGCCAGCTTGTTATGGATAAAAGAGTCGAAATTGATGCCAAAGACGATCAACTTACAGAAGTCGGAATTGACTTAAGCGAGGTAATGGATGGCGATTACGGACATTTTATCGTTTACGTCAGCCCACCGAAAGGTTTCTTTGAAGAAGACCGCTATTGGGAAAAACTGAACTTATGGGTTCAGGTGACCCAGATAGGCTTAGATGCCGTTTCAGACTTCAATCAAATGGTCGTCTGGGCAACTGATCTGCAAAATGGTGCTCCGCTGGATGAAATCTCCATCCATTCAGATACCGGCAGCATCCAAACTACCACCACTGCAGAAGGTATCGCCCGGTTTGAAATCCCCCAAAATGGTATCCATTACCTGACAGCGCAAAGGGGCGAGGACATTGCCTTCCTGCCGCGGTCCACTTATTCTTGGGGGGATGATCGCTGGCAGCGAGTCTCTGAGGAGGACAATCTAGCCTGGTATGTATTCGACAACCGATCCATGTACCGCCCTGAAGAAGAGGTCCATGTCAAAGGATGGATGCGCCGGATAACCAGCGGCCCACAGGGAGATGTTGAATTAGTGGGCGAAACAGTCCAGCAAGTATCTTATCAAGTTACCGGTCCGCAAGGAAATGAGATTACCAGTGGAATGGTTCCCGTCAATGCATACGGTGGCTTTGATTTGACTTTCACCCTACCTGAGAACGTCAACCTTGGCTATTCTCAAATTTACCTCAGAGCAATTGGCAGCATCGGCAATATCACCAACAACCAGTTTTACCATAGCTTCCAAATTCAAGAATTTCGTCGCCCTGAATTTGAGGTCACCGCTCGCAATGAAACCACTGGACCTTATTTCGTAGATGATTCAGCTGTGGTTGCAGTCCAGGCAGAATACTATGCTGGGGGGCCTCTACCTAACGCAGAGGTCAACTGGTTTGTCACCTCCTCACCCACCAACTACCAACCGCCCAACTGGCCAGATTTCACCTTTGGCACCTGGATCCCCTGGTGGTTTTATGGTGGTTATCTCTACGAGGCTGGGTTTGGATATGGTGGTTACGATACTGGATCAAACTATACATCCTTTACTGGCCGAACCGATCCTACCGGTACTCATTATCTCACCATGGAATTTGAAAACAACGGTGAGCCCCGTCCTTACAGTATTCAGGCTCAAGGATCGGTGATAGATGTCAACCGTCAGTCTTGGGCAGGCTCGACCAGTTTGCTGGTCCATCCCGCTGACAACTATGTCGGGATGCGCACGGATACCTACTTTGTTGAACGAAACACCCCGATCGAGGTTGAGGTAATTGTCACAGACTTGGATGGTCATCCCATTCCTGATCGCCCGATTGTCGTGCAAGCTGCCCGCTTGGAATGGAAATATCAAAAAGGCCGCTGGCAGGAAGTAGAAGTAGAGGTTCAGGAATGCCTGGTTACTTCCAAAGAAGACATCGTTAACTGCATATTCGAAACTCCGATCGGTGGCACC
The DNA here is from genome assembly GCA_037383445.1 of Anaerolineales bacterium. GTDB lineage: Bacteria > Chloroflexota > Anaerolineae > Anaerolineales > UBA11579 > UBA11579. Next base: position 3,488 of record JARROY010000125.1, read on the forward strand.
TACCAGATTACGGCTGTCGTTACGGACGAACAGGGTCGAGAAAATCAAAGTCAGTTTAACCGTTGGGTTAGCGGCGGCCAGATGCCCCCCTCCCGTGAAGTGGAAAAAGAGGACGCCACCCTGATTCCCGACAAAGAAACCTACCAGCCGGGAGACGTGGCTGAGATTCTGGTGCAGTCCCCCTTCAGCCCAGCCGAAGGACTCCTAACTGTTACCCGCAGTGGCATTTTGTATACCGAACGATTTATCATTGAAGAAGATACGACCACTTTATTAATCCCAATCGAGGATCCCTATTACCCCAACATCAATCTCCAGGTAGACTTGGTTGGTGCCGCCGATCGAATTGATGATAAAGGCGATGTTGTTGAAGGCGCTCCGCAGCGCCCGGCCTATGCCAGCGGCAACCTGACGCTCAATATCCCTCCTCTTGATCGGACACTATCCTTAGAGATAAAACCCCGAGAAACGTCCCTGGCCCCGGGTGAATCAACTGTTGTTAATCTTTCGCTGAAAGATGCGGACGGCAATCCCGTACCGGATGCTGAATTGGTGCTGGTGGTAGTGGACGAAGCCATCTTGGCACTTTCCAACTACCAGTTAACCGATCCGTTATCGGTATTTTATTACAACCGGCCTGCCAATCTGTTTAGCGTATACAGCCGCAGCAGCATCGTTTTGGTTGACCCAATGCAATTGTTAGCCTCTAATGAAGCCCAAGTTGGCAATGTTTTGGATGCTTTATCCACCCAAACACTTGCTGATACAGCAGACATGGCATTAGAAGAACCTGCCATGGAGGCCCCCGCTGCAGCTGAAGAAGGTATCGGCGGAGATCTTAATAAATCCGCAGAAGGTGCGCCTATCCAACTTCGTTCGGACTTTAATCCCCTGGCCATTTTTGCCCCTGAAGTGCGCACAGATTCCGATGGTAATGCCAGGGTAAGGGTTACCTTACCAGATAACCTGACTCGCTACAGGGTGATGGTGGTTGCTGTAGACTCTGGTGGACGGCAGTTTGGTTCTGGTGAATCCAGCTTAACCGCCCGCCTGCCTCTCATGGTTCGCCCATCAGCGTCTCGCTTCCTCAATTATGGGGATCAGTTCGAGATGCCTGTCGTTCTGCAAAACCAAACGGACGAGGATATGACCGTCTCTGTGGTTGCACAAGTGGGTAATCTAGAGCTAACAGGAGATGTTGGTGTACAAGTAAGTGTTCCGGCCAATGACAGGGTAGAAGTTCGCTTCCCCGGGACAACAGATTCGGCGGGAACTGCTCAAGTACAGTTTGCGGCTGTTTCAGGGGACAACGCAGATGCCGCGATTGTTTCACTGCCAGTCTATACACCCGCCACTACCGAGGCATTTGCCACCTACGGTGTCGTTGACCAGGGTGCGGTCTTACAGCCGCTTGCCCCACCGGAAGGCGTCATCCCTATTTATGGTGGGTTGGAAATAACCACCTCTTCCACAGCCTTACAAGCCCTGACAGATGCTGTCCTCTACCTGGTCTCCTACCCGTTCGACTGCTCTGAACAGATCGCCTCTCGCATCTTGGGGATAGCCTCGCTGAGAGACGTATTAGCTGCGTTCGAAGCCGAAGGTCTGCCCTCTCCAGAAGCGATGGAAAAATCTGTTCTCCAAGACATTGAGGAACTGCAGCGTCTGCAAAACTACGACGGTGGTTTCCCATATTGGCGGAGAGGGCGAGAATCCATCCCATTCAACACTGTTCATGTTGCTTTTGCACTTCAGCGGGCACGCATGATGGGATTTGATGTCCCGGAGGATATGTGGCAGAACACCCTAAATTATTTACGCAACATCGAAAACTACTATCCCAGCTGGTACAGCAAAGAAATCAAACAAACCATCAGTGCATACGCCATCTATGTCCGCATGGAAATGGACGACCCAGATCCTACCAAGGCCAATGCCTTGCTGCGGGATGGCGGCGTTGAGCAGCTTCCACTGGAAGCCACGGGATGGATCTTGCAGGTACTGACACGCTATTCTGGCTATGAAAACCAGCTTGAAGCCATTCGCAGGCACCTCAATAATCAAGCGGTGGAAACTGCTGGGGCTGCCAACTTCATAACAGGTTACACCGACGATGCTTATGTACTCCTGCACAGCAATCGACGCACAGATGCCATCTTGCTGGATGCGCTCATTTCCGATGACCCCCAGAGTGACCTGATTCCAAAACTGGTCAACGGGCTTTTAGCCCATCGCACGAAAGGACGCTGGTACAACACTCAGGAGAATGTTTTTGTTCTCTTAGCATTAGACCACTATTTTGATACCTTTGAAAATGTTGAACCTGACTTTGTCGCCAGGATGTGGCTGGGAGAAGATTATATCGGGAGCAGCACATTCCAGGGTTATACGACGGACAGCTACCAGCTAGATGTTCCAATGCAGTTCCTGGTAGACTCCTTTACGGGCGAGCAGAACCAGCAAATCATCCTTCAGAAAGAAGGAGATGGCCGGCTTTACTACCGATTGGGTTTGCGGTATGCCCCGACCGATCTAAGACTTGATCCAATGGATATGGGATTTGTCATCCAGCGTGTTTATGAAGGTGTAGACGATCCTGAAGACGTTTACCAGGATCAGGACGGTGTCTGGCACATCAAAGCTGGATCACGCGTCCGGGTTAGAATCACCATGGTGGCAGATAACCGTCGTTATCATGTGGCACTTGTCGACCACCTAGCTGCCGGCCTCGAGGTCGTTCCATCCGATCCTAACTCTCGCGGACAAGATTATTGGTGGTGGTGGTGGACATGGTATGAACATCAAAACATGCGTGATGAGCGTGTCGAAGCATTCTCCACCTTACTATGGGACGGGGTTTACGAATACACCTACGAAGTTCGAGCCACTATGCCCGGAAAATTCGTTGTTCCACCTGCTAAAGCCGAGGAAATGTATTCCCCAGAGGTCTTCGGCCGCAGCGCTAGTGATATTCTTATTGTAGAATAACTCCCAATTGACAATTAATATAAAAAAGCGCCCGTTTAGAAGCGGGCGCATTGTCTTTTGTTTGAATTTTTAATCAACATCCGGGTCAAAGATATTATCAGGGAGTCTGATTTCGTTGACTTCAAATCGGTGTGTAAAGCTGGGCCGTAAGCCAGTCGCTTTTAGTTTACCAATCACGCGACCATTTTTAAAACCTGTCTGATCATATTGGAAAATATCCTGCAGCACGACCGTCTCACCCTCCATACCTTGCACTTCGGTTACACTTACCACTTTACGTGTACCATCTCTCATTCTATCGAGGTGAACAACCAACTCAATGGCAGAAGAGACCTGTTCACGAATGGCTCTCAGCGGTAAGTCAACCCCAGCCATCAACACCATAGTTTCAATTCTGCGTAATGAGTCGCGTGGGCTGTTAGAGTGGATCGTGGTCATAGAACCAGCGTGACCGGTATTCATCGCCTGAAGCATATCCAACGCCTCACCAGAACGAGACTCACCCACGATAATTCTGTCTGGGCGCATACGAAGTGCATTAACCACCAACTGACGGATCGAAACCTCACCTCTGCCCTCAATATTCGGCGGGCGTTTTTCCAATCTAATCACATGCTCTTGCGCCAATTTAAGCTCGGCAATATCCTCAATTGTAATCACCCGCTCATTGGATGGGATATACGCAGAAACCATGTTGAGCAGCGTGGTTTTACCACTACCAGTACCGCCGGAAATAACCATATTAATTCGGGCTGCCACGCAAGCTTGTAAGAAACTCACCAGATGCGCATTCAGGGTTCCATTGGCAATCAAATCTTGAGCAGTATAAGGGATTGTGGCAAACTTACGTATGGTAAGGAGCGGACCTTCAAGGGAAAGCGGGGGAATGGTCGCATTTACACGGAAGCCGCTCGGTAAGCGGGCATCAACCATCGGTGAGGACTCATCTACACGGCGTCCAATCGGGGCTACAATCCGGTCAATGATGCGCCGAAGATGGGCTTCATCCTCGAAGGTTGTTTTGGTAATCTCAATCTTTCCAAACCGTTCAACATAGACCTTGTTATAGCCGTTAACCATAATTTCGGTAATTTCATCGTCATTCAGCAGCGGTTCTAATGGGCCGTATCCGATAATATCTGCCACGACCCAGTCCAAAATCCGCTGTCGGTTTGCACGGGTATATAGCAAATTTTCTTCGACCAACAACTGGTTAAAAAACACCTCAATCATTTGCCGGAGTTGTTCGTGGTTTTCAGGTTTTACC
>JARROY010000126.1:0-6179 GCA_037383445.1 Anaerolineales bacterium
TGAACGGCCCGCGCTTGATACGGTGCGGCAGGGCTAGTTCAGCGGCTAGGGCAATGTCCAAATCATTAATCTTCCTGCGCCCTTCAAAAGCGGCATGTGCCCGGGCGGCTTTCAATATCACTAAATCTGCTCGGTGTCCATCCACGTTCAGCGAAGCGGTTAGGGTGGCAATTGCAATCAGGTCTCGACTGCTGTATGTCACCTCTCTAACCAGGTCTTTTGCCGTGGTAATCTGGTCAGCGAGCTTCTTCTCCTCTGGCTTCCATTGTTCTCGAAAAGTAGCTGGATCCGATTCGAAAGCCAGGTTGCGCTCCATAATCCTTACTCGATCACGGGCATCATGAATGCCGCGGATATCCACGGAGAGTGCAAACCGGTCGAGCAGCTGCGGGCGCAGATCCCCCTCTTCCGGGTTCATCGTCCCTATCAGGATGAAGCGCGCCGGATGCGAAAACGAAATCCCTTCGCGCTCCACAATGTTCACACCCATCGCTGCCGAGTCGAGCAGAACGTCCACCACATGATCATCCAGCAAATTAACCTCATCAATATACAGCAATCCGCGGTTGGCAGCTGCCAGAACACCGGGTTCAAATTTTCGTAGGCCTTTCTGGATGGCGCTTTCGATGTCCAGCGAACCCACGACCCGGTCTTCTGTGGCGCTGACAGGCAGATCGATGAACGGAACGGTGCGGACTTCTATATCCAGCGTGTTTCCATTGCTCTTGCGATCTTTCGCCCAATCCGACCAGGTTTCGGGTGAGTGAGGGTCATCATTAAATGGAGACCCGGCCAAAACATCAATCTCCGGAAGTAAGGCGGCCATCGCCCGGGCGGCAGTAGACTTGGCTGTGCCGCGTTCCCCGCGGATCAACACACCACCTATGCGGGGGTCGATCGCGTTCAGAATCAGCGCCCGGCGCATCCTTTTTTGTCCAACTATTGCTGTAAATGGGTAAATTGCTCGCATTTTTCACTCAATTTGTTAGAATTCGTCCCCAATCTTATCACAAAGGTTGTCAACTTGCATGTGTTCCTTTATAATACCGCGTATCTCATTTTTGGAGACAATAACAAACATGGATCAATTAGATGCCCAAAACGGGCCAAACACAGAAGAAGCACAAAGCAAGAAGGAGGCCGAACCTAGCGAACTCTCGATGGAATCATTGCTCGCCCAGGATGATATTTCCCTTGATATGCCCAAACAGGGAGAGATTAGAACTGGGATGATCGCAAGTGTCACCGGAGACGAGATTCTGGTGAGTATTGGCGCTAAATCGGAGGGAGTTATCCCAAGCCGAGAACTCTCCCAAATCCCTGCAGAAGTTCGCGAGGGATTTAAAGTCGGGGAAGAGATAGAAGTTTTTGTCGTCAACACGGAAGGCAGACATGGTACCATCCTGCTTTCGGTCCAGCGCGCCTTGGAAGAAAGCGACTGGGATCAGGCTGAGAAGTATCTCAAAAGCAAAGATGCTTACGAAAGCGAAATCAACGGTTACAACAAAGGCGGCCTGATCGTCCTGATGGGCAATCTGCGCGGCTTTGTACCTGCATCGCAGGTCAGTCTATCCCGCAGGATGGCTTATGGCGGCGATTCTCCAGATCAACGCTGGTCTGGCATGGTCGGGGAACCGATTGTGGTGCGCGTGATCGAAGTCGATCGAGAACGACGCCGGCTGATCTTATCTGAGAAAGCCGCATCGCAGGAATCTAGAGAAACATTAAAATCGAAACTGCTCGATGACCTGGAAGAAGGGATGGTGCGCGTAGGTCGTGTCACCAGCCTGGCCGATTTCGGTGCGTTTGTCAACATCAATGGCGCTGATGGATTGGTTCATCTTTCCGAGATTTCTTGGGATCATATTGATCACCCCCAAGAGGTGCTTAAGGTGGGCGAGGAAGTCAAGGTGAAGATCATCAGCATCGACCGTGAGCGCAAGCGAATTGGTCTATCGATCCGTCGCCTTAAAGATGATCCCTGGGAAAGCTATGTTGAGGCTTACCAGGTTGGCCAGTTGGTTGAGGGTAAGATCACCCGCCTGACAAAATTCGGCGCATTCGCTCAGATTGATGAAAATCTTGAAGGACTTATTCATATATCCGAGTTAAGCGAACGCCGGGTCGAACACCCCAAAGAGGTCCTGTCGGTGGATGATGTGGTTACCCTGCGAATCATTAAGATTGATACCAACCGCCGGCGAATTGGGTTGAGCTTACGCAAGGTTGAGTCCCTTAAATACAGCGAGATGGATTGGGAGATGGCTCTAGCCGAATTGGACGGAATTGATTTGGTTGAAGAGGACGACACCGAACCTGATGAAGAAGATATGGAAGCAGTCGCCGAACAAACCTCTCAGGTCGAAGAAGCAGAAGCAGAAGCCGAAGTTGAAGCGGCAGAAAACCAAGCCGAAGAAGCTGAAGTTCAGGCTGAAGAAGCACAGGAATCTGCTGTAGACGAGGCTGAAGCAGTCGATGAGGCTGAGGTAGCCGAGGTAGCTGAAGCCGTCGAAGAAGTTGCAGTCGAAGCGGAACCGGAAGCCGTTGACGAGGTCGAAGCAGACGATGAAGCTGAAGCCGTCGAAGAAGTTGAGGCCGAAGAGGACCCGGAAGCTGTTGAAGAAGTGGAAGCTGTCGAGGAGGCTGAATCGGTCGATGAGGCCGAGGTAGCCGATGAACCTGCGCCAGAGGAAGAGGAAGACGAAGAACAAGAAGAATAGCTCTTCCAGATGCATCAGTAAGTCCAACAGTAATCAATAAAGGGCGCATCCTTCACCGGTGCGCCTTTTTGATCATTGTAATCAACAGATCGATATCTTAGAATATTGTTAAATTTCTGCTAAAGGGTTCAATCTCTGGTAGAATCAAATTGCCGCAACGCGACTAATTTTATCCAATTCAGTTTATATTGATCAATGTATTATCGGTGTTATTATCAGGTTTATTTGGATTAAATAGTTGAGACGGAAGGAAAAGTAATAGTTTAGTGAGTAGAATCGTCAGATTCGCAAACTAGGAGGCCAACTTTGTCTGGCATGGAAAGATTAACTCAAAGAGCGAAAAAAGTACTCAGCATTGCACATCAAGAGGCTGAGCGTATGCGTCATAGCTATATTGGGACTGAGCATCTCTTGCTTGGCCTGATTATGGAAGATGGCGGTGTAGCTTCCCGCGTACTGCGGGAATTAGGATTAGAAACCAACCGGTTGGCTGAACTGGTCGAGCGGCTTGCTGAACCAGGGCGCCACTCCGGCGGAAAGATAGACCTTTCCCCTGGCACCCAAGAGGTGCTGCAGTTTGCATTTGAAGAAGCCAAGAAATTAGGCAAAACCTATGTAAGCACGGAACATTTGCTGTTAGGCTTGATCCGTCTGGAGGACTCCTTGGCCATGCAGGTCCTGCGCAAGACAGGGGTAAATGGCGAGCAGATCCGGCGGCAGACCCGTCGTGTACTCCAGGAGGGATCTACTACTCCTCCACGCACAGCTACCCGACGCCCATCCTCACGGCGCACAGAAGGCCGTAAGGGCAAAACCCCGATGATTGACCAGTTGGCAGTTGACCTGACAGCTCACGCAGAAGAAGGCAAGCTGGACCCGGTCATCGGTCGGCAGATGGAAATCGAGCGTGTCATTCAAATTCTGGCGCGCCGCACCAAGAACAATCCTGCCCTGATGGGGGAGCCTGGGGTGGGTAAAACCGCTATTGTTGAAGGGCTTTCCCAGCGTATTGTGGACGGCGATGTGCCGGCTCCGCTGCTTGGAAAGCAGGTGCTTCAGCTGGATGTCGGTTCGCTGGTGGCGGGTACCATGTACCGCGGCCAATTCGAAGAACGCCTCAAGAAGGTGATTGACGAATTGAAAGCCTCGGGCGCGATCTTGTTCATTGACGAGGTCCACATGCTGGTTGGTGCGGGCGCTGCCGGTTCCTCGGTGGATGCGGCCAATATCCTCAAACCAGCCCTCTCCCGTGGAGAACTCCAGGTGATTGGGGCGACTACCCTGGAAGAATACCGCAAGCATATTGAATCTGACTCGGCCCTGGAACGTCGTTTCCAGCCGATTTTGGTGGAAGAACCCAGCGTGGAAGAAACCATTGATATTTTGAAGGGCGTCCGCAGTGCTTACGAGGACCACCACCGCCTGCATATCACCGATGAGGCTCTAGAAGCCGCCGCCCGGCTGTCTGCCCGCTACGTGACGGAACGTTTCCTCCCCGATAAAGCCATCGACCTGATCGATGAATCAGCTTCCCGGGTGCGGATGTACAAAAGCCCGGCTGCCCATGAGGCTAAAGAGATTACCGCCAAGCTGAAGCAGGTGCGCCAGGAACTTTTCGAAGCCCAGGAGCAAGAACTTCAGGACGAAATAGATACCCTGCAGGAGCAGGAAATTGAATTGGAAGCTGATCTGGAAAGACTGCGCACCGCGTGGGATAAAGACAACAGCCCGCAGGTCACCGTAGATGATATTGCAGAACTGATTTCGATGTGGACCGGGGTCCCGGTGATGCAGATCGCCCAGGAAGAGTCGGCGCGTTTGTTGCAGATGGAAGAAGAATTGAAAGAAGCCATTGTTGGCCAGGAAGAAGCGATTGAAGCCATCTCTAAGGCTGTTCGCCGGGCCCGGGCGGGTATGAAAGACCCCCGCCGCCCAATTGGCTCCTTTATTTTCCTTGGCCCGACCGGCGTAGGCAAAACTGAACTGACCAAGGCGCTGGCCCGCTTCCTGTTTGGAAGCGAAGAGGCTCTGATCCAGCTGGATATGTCCGAATTTATGGAACGCCATTCCGTCAGCCGTTTGGTGGGTGCGCCTCCCGGATATGTCGGCTATGAAGATGCCGGCCAGCTGACCGAAGCCCTGCGCCGCCGCCCGTACTCGATCGTCGTCTTCGACGAGGTGGAAAAAGCCCACCCCGAGGCACACAATATGCTCCTACAGATCATGGAAGAGGGACATCTATCCGATGCCCGCGGGCGTAAGGTCGATTTCCGCAACGCGATTATTGTGATGACCTCCAACGTCGGCGCTGACATGATCATGAACCAGGGCAAACTAGGCTTCCAGCTCAAGGTTGAGGAAGAAATGGAAGAAAAACTGGCCTACAACGAGATGCGCAAAAAGCTGACCGAATCGCTCAAGCGGGTCTTCCGGCCGGAGTTCATCAACCGGGTCGACTCGGTGATCGTCTTCCGCTCGCTGACCCAGGAACATATCAAGGAGATCGTCTCCCTCGAACTGGCGAAGGTTTCTGAACGCCTGAAAGAGAACGAGATCACCCTTATTCCGAGTGAGGAAGCCATCGAACTGCTGGCTGAATTGGGCTACGAACGAGAGTACGGCGCCCGCCCGCTGAAGCGGGTCATCCAGAACCAGATCGAAGATGCCCTCTCCGATGCACTGCTCAGCGGCCAGTTTGAGGATGGCGATACGGTGCTGATCGAGACCGAAATGGGCGAAGACGCCCCTTCGATCGTACTGCGCCGCGGCGAAAGCGAGACCATGGCCGAACCGGCCTGATCGCTGACCAACGAATTTTTAAAGCCTGTCTGGTAAATCCAGGCAGGCTTTTTTTATAAACAACCTAAGTTGACACCTATCAAATAATTGAGTTTTTTTAGTTTTATTAACAAATACCCCACTGCCCAACCATTTAAAAAACGGTTGGTTTTTTCCCCTCCCCCTTGAAAGGGGGAGGATGACGACCTGGTCGGCGGGAGGGGGTCAATTGTACGAACCAAGTCATTATTTCATCACAAGGTCGAAATTTGAGTAAATAGATTTATTTCAGAGTTAACCTTGAGAAATAAACTTATCCTCTTCCCTCAACGATTCTGAGCGCAATTTCTAGCCGATCGGTCGAGAACTGGTCGATGCCCAACCTCAGGCTGTAGAATCTGGCGTTGAAATCGATTAACTGAATGTAAGAGTAGTCTCGTTGTCCAGTGAAACCAAAATCGGTTATTAAAAGTGCCATGCTTCCATTCTATATCATGAATCAAAACAGCGGAGGGAAAACCCTCCGCTGAACGGTCTATTCGGATTGGGCTAAAACTTGGGCAGGGTGCGCTGCAGGATCGGGTAGATCTCCATGGCCCGGTAGGCGCCAATCGCCACCGCGTTCTCCGGGTCATCTACCAGGTAGGTTGGGATGCCCAGTTTCTGGGTCATCAATTTATC
>JARROY010000127.1:0-8664 GCA_037383445.1 Anaerolineales bacterium
CAAAAGATTATTAGGTGAAACAGCGATCACAGCTAAATCATCCTCATAGATTGTGTTCCATCCCTCATTATATAGCTCTGAGAGTAACGGAACACCTGGTTCTACCAAAACAAACTGAATATTCCACTTTTCAAAGACTTGCTCCCATTCCTCTGACCCACGAATTACTCTAAACCAGGTCATGATGATATCATCCTCGTGCAAATCTGCCCGACCGTCAACGAATACTGGGTACTGGGGAAGTGCCCAAATCAAATACCCACCATAATTATAACTGTTGAACATCTGTCCATAAAGCTCTTTGGTCTGTAGAAATTCTACGGCTTTCACGGGAAATTCATTCTCGAAGGCTTCTCGATTTACCGAGTTCGGAATAATGCTGACTACACGCAATAGTGTAACGAAACTTACCAGTAATACAATAAATACATTTATCACACGACCAAATTTAGTTGGTGGTTTTGAGAAATCTAATTTCAACTGGATATGGAGGTCATCAGCTAAATCGGAAAATACATATTTCCCAGATCTCGTAATTATGGCTGGAGCAACAATTACGAAGAAAAAGATATTTCTAATGGATATAAGTCCTAACAAACCAAATCCGCCCATCAACAAGATTTCATATAAAGTCAATCTTTTACGCGATCTTCCCAACACCCCAATTGAAAGCATTAATAGCAGGGCGAATGGTATCAGCGAGGGTTTATGGAAATCAGGAGATTGCCATTCTGCAATAAACATTTGCTCTGCCTGGCGGGATACAGTTGTGAATGGTAAAGTCCACAATTTCAACCCTTGAGGATTCAACAAACTCAGCAACAGCATAGCCACCCCTACCCAAAGGAGACTTATCCATCGTTCTTTTAATATTTCGAGCCCTTGATCTCTTCCTTGCCGCTTGGCTATTGCCCATTTGATCGAACTATCTACCCAATATGGTCCCCATAATATAAATCCCGCTAAAAATCCACCATGACTATTTACCCAAACAATCATCAGAACAGGCAGCAACCAAAGACTGCCTTTGCTCCCATGCTGATTTCTCTCCAGTAAATAAAAAAAGATCGCAAACAGAAGGTAAGAAATCAGATACGGCCTTGCTGCCCAATAGATTGCCGAGGCCATTGCTGCAAGCAATAAAACTGCAACACGAAAGAGAATATTTCCGTCACTTGTCCGCCAGACAAAAACAAAAATAGCTACAACCGTTAAGGATACCCAAAGGTTTAATCCCCCAGGTCCAAACCAATTGTAAAGTTTGAACATCATCACCTGCACCCAGAGGCCTGGGTATTGCCAGGGTTTTCCAGCACTAGTATAGGAAAAAATGTCTTCTTTGATAATTTGCCTATTCTCTACCATCCATTTTCCAGCTCGGAGATGCCACCAAGTATCCGAATCGATCGAAACATGCGTTGCCATAGCCAGGATAGCCAAAAACACGATCACAACAATGACTCTGGAAAGTTTCAAATTATCACCTCATTTGGAGACACAGAATCTAGTCAAAGTATATCATTGAGCGCTGTTCTGGAAAATCAAATATAATAACTTTTAGATATCATGACATAATGAAAGGAGTTTTCATGACAAATAAACTAACAATAGGATACATTGGTTTAGGTTTGATGGGAAAACCTATGTCGAAAAATATTCTCAAAGCAGGATTTCCCTTAGTTGTTCATAATCGCAGCCGCGAAGCCGTAAGAGAATTGGTCTCACTTGGCGCCGTTGAAGCAAATTCCCCAAAAGAGGTGGCGTCTAAATCAGACATCATTATTACCAATTTACCCGATTCACCCGATGTGGAAAATGTCGTTTTAGGATATGAAGGGATAATTGAGGGTGTTCAACCAGGGAATATTTATGTGGATAATTCAACCATCAAACCCAGCACTGCGAGGATAATTGCTAAAACAATGGCAGAAAAAGGTGTTGATTGCCTGGATGCACCCGTAAGTGGGGGTGACATCGGTGCTATAAATGGAACTCTAACCATAATGGTGGGTGGACCTGAAAAAGCATTTAATCAAGCTCTACCTGTTCTTGAAGCTATGGGGAAATCTATCACATTGATAGGAGACGCGGGTACTGGGCAAATCACTAAATGTGCTAACCAAATAATGGTTGCTGCCCAAATGGTAGCCATGGGAGAACTTTTGATCCTGGCCCAAAAAGCTGGCGCGGACCCTGTAAAAGTTGCACAAGCAATTAGAGGTGGTGCAGCCCAATGTTGGTCGTTAGATGTCAAAACACCGAGGCTTTTTAGTGGTAATCGCCAGCCGGGATTTAAAGCGTATATGCAAGCCAAAGACCTCGGAATTGTCATGGACACAGCTCGACAGTATGGGATCCCCCTTCCAGGCACGGCGACGAATACTCAGCTTTTTAACGCAATGTTAGAAATGGGGATGGCAGAATTAGACAACTCGGCAGTTATTGGCGTTATTGAAACTTTAGCCAATACGACTTTACTGAAAAAATAGCAGTCAAGATTTTAATGAGGAGTGGAATAAATCCCGCTCATCATATTTATTTACCCCAATGAGAATAGTTTTAACCAGGCAATTTACCTGCAAAATGAAGTGCAGTCCCTACTGCAAGACCAAATTGGCCTAGATGATATGTAACCATAATGATCAATCGATCATGACTAAACTTATTTACAAATCTTTCCCAGGCATTCAAAACATCCGAAATATAGAACAATAGAGCTCCAATCGTTACCAGATATGCTCCTGCGGTCTTCCAATTCTGATCGAAAAATCGATATCCAGCAGAACCTTCCAGGAGGAAGGAATAGAAAAATATCTCCAATTAAACACAGTCCCAAACCGATGATGAAATAAACTAGATTAGTTCCTAAAATGTTTTCATCCAATCCAAAAAAATACATCCACGAGATTAAAAAAATCATAGTAAGTGGTTTAACAACGCCCTCAATCTGTCTGTTTTTTTGCCAAACAGAATACCAATCAACTAGCGCACAAATAAGTGCCGCCCCAAGGAACGCGTGGATCATATACCTTTCCCTTTTCCTTGAAAACCAAATAACCTGAGTGAATTCTCATCATTTCGCCAATTCTTCCTAACTTTTGCTCTAAGACGCAAATAGACCCTCCTTCCACTCATTTCTTCAATTAGCTTTCTTGCCTCAATACCCAATTTTTTTATCATCTTTCCTTTAGAACCAATCACAATCCCTTTTTGAGAATCGCGTTCCACGAACAATGTGGCTTCAATATACGCATTTCCGTTTTCACGCTCACGAAACTCATCTATCCGTACTGCTATACTGTGCGGCACCTCATCACGCAATATGTTTAATGCTGCTTCTCGGATTAGATCTGCTGCAATCTCCTTTTCATACAAGTCTGTAATCTGATCAGGTGGATAAAATGGGGGGTGTTCCGGCAACTGGCTCAAGATTTCCGAAACTAGGTTATCTAATCCTTGGTGCTGCGTAGCAGAAATTAGTAATATTTTTGCTTGAGGCACTAAAGATTGGTAAAGATTAAAGAAATTGTTTTTATCCTCATCCCCGAGGATATCCATCTTATTCATCCCCAATATGGTAGGTACCTTGCCGCCTATTTCTCGTAATAAATTGGCTAGCAGCTCGTCTTCCGGATCGGGTTTCACCGATCCATCCACAATAAAAACTATCACATCACTATCTTCTAAGGCAATCGCAGCCTCTTCATTCATATAATTACCGAGTTTATGCTTTGCATGATGTACACCCGGGGTATCTGTAAATATTATTTGCGCATCATCCAAAGTTAGAATGCCTAACTGCTGTCGACGAGTTGTTTGAGGACGTGGTGAAACTGCGGCTATCTTTTGTCCCAATATTGCATTAAGAAGTGTTGATTTTCCAACATTCGGTCGCCCTACAATGGCAACAAATCCAGATTTAAAACCATGTTGATTTTCCATATTCATATTATAATCGCTCCGACCTAAAATCGATTTAATCTCAATAAATCCCATCAAACTGTTATAATTGGTAGGTCAAATTGTAAGGTTAATGAAGGAGTATAAAATGTATATTGATCCAAGCACTGGTGGCATGTTATTTCAGGTATTAGCTATTGCATTTACGGCTGTTTCGGGCGTGATTTTGCTGTTTTCAAACAGAATAAAGATGTTTTTCTCTAAGAGAAAGCGCAGTACAGAAACAGAGCAAACTGAAGAACTTGAATCTAATTCCAGTGAAGATTAGATCTTAACTGCCATAATAAAATAATGAAAACGATTATCGTTGGGCTAGATGCTTTCGACCCAAAATTTTTCGAACAACTGCATAGTGAAGGAAAAACGCCTAATCTCAGTAAATACGTTGAGAAGAACGGCTATTCTCGATTCAAAATATCCAATCCTGCACAAAGCGAAGTGTCCTGGACCAGCATCGCCACAGGCCAAAATCCTGCCGGACATGGAATGTTCGATTTTGTTCATAGAAATCCCAAAAATTATGGGATTAATGTGTCCTTACTACCCACAAAGAAATCAATTGTAGGTTTACAATTCGCCTATCCACATGAAGCAGAAACGATCTTTGATTACGCAGTAGGTAAGGGATACCCAGCTACATCATTATGGTGGCCAGCAACATTTCCTGCCAAACTTACTTCGCCGGTTCAAACAATTCCAGGATTGGGAACCCCGGATATCACCGGCAAGCTTGGAGTAGGCCTGCTGTATTCAGCAGATAAAATCAGCGATAACATTCCTCAGAAAACCCAGTTGGAGCATCTCACAGCCACATCCCAATCCGGCAAATTTACTGGAAAACTCAGAGGACCTGTCAGAACCAAGGGAAATAAAACTGAGGAAACATTTGTAGGATTTAGCCTCGAATTCAATGATGAAAATACAGCTCGATTTAATTTGGGCAAAAATATTTCAATGACACTCAAAGTTGGGGAATGGAGTCCTGTATTTGAAACTGGTTTTAAAATGGGGCTATTGATCACATTGAAAACAGTAACCAGAGCAATCTTGGTACAAGGCAAACAAAATCCCAGGCTTTACTTCTTGCCATTGCAGATTCATCCGTTAAGCTCTGCATGGCCCTATGGCTCTCCAAGAAATTTCATCAAATCCACATGGGATCAAGCAGGCCCATTTCTCACCTTAGGATGGCCGCAAGACACAACAGGTTTAGATGAAGGCATCATTAACGATCAACAATTTCTTGCCCTTTGCAACTCGATTATCGATACAAGGGAAATAGTTTTCAATGCCCAATTGCAAAAATTTCAGGAAGGTATCCTTGGTATTGTATTTGATACATTAGATAGGGTCCAGCATATGTTTTGGAGGGATTATCCTGAAATTATCGAGTCTTGGTATTTAAAACTGGATGCATTAGTTGGCCGGATCGAAAAGCAAATAGAAGCAAATAATCATCAAGATGCTCAACTTCTCATTCTGTCAGATCATGGATTTTCAAACTTTAATTACAAGGTAAACTTGAATAAATGGTTGGTAGATCAGGGCTTACTATCAACCAATGTGGATAATCCGGGATTTAGCCTAGACCAGGCTAATTGGTCCCAAAGCTCTGCTTATGCAATTGGATTGAACAGTCTGTACTTAAATCAACATGGCCGAGAAGGTCAAGGTATTGTCACCCCCGACCAAAAAGACGGATTACTCGAAAAAATCAAAACCTCATTATTAGATTGGAGAGGTCCTGATGGAAATCAGGTGGTTTCATCCGCAAAAACCAATCAAGAGGCTTTTGATGGCCCTCTCTCCCATTTAGGACCTGATCTCGTCATCGGCTACGCCCCTGGATACCGCGCTTCTGCTGATACTGGGATTGGAAATTGGAGTGAAAAGGTAATTGAATTCAATCAAGACCATTGGAACGCAGATCATTGTATTGACCCAGAAGCTGTTGAAGGTGTACTCTTTAGGAACAAAGGTTTAGAAAAATTTCCCAACCCTTCTTATTTGGATATCCCTCCAATGGTAGTTGGTGCCCACCTTAAGGCGGCAAAACCACCCAAAGACGATGGGTTCTCCGAGGAAGACCAAGAAACAGTAAAAGATAGATTGAAGGGCTTAGGTTATTTATAGACTGATAGAAAACAGAAAAGGTTGAGAAAATTCTCAACCTTTTCTGTTTTAATGGGGTAAAAGATAAGGTAGCATTTCTATTAGATCACCTGCCAAGACTCCAGCCGTGCTGCCATAAAACTCTGCTGCCGCAAGTCCGGCTTGAGCATGTAGCCAAACTCCTGCTGCCGCGGCTTCGAATGGATCCATACCTTGGGCCAACAAACCTGCTATGATACCGGCAAGAACATCTCCGGTACCAGCACGTGCCAGGGCTGGCGTAGCGACTGGCAAAATCACAGTATTCCCACCCGGCTCTGCTACGACTGTGAAAGCCCCTTTCAAAACGACAATATGGCCCCAACGCTTAGAAAAGTTTTCGGCAGTTCTGAGACGTTTATTCTGGATTTCAGAAATATGTAGGCCGGTTAATACACTCATTTCACCCGGGTGAGGAGTTAAAATTGTTTTCCGAGGTATCTTTTCCCACCAATTTGGGGTACCTGCCATTAGTTTTAACCCATCTGCGTCTACAACTAAGGGTGGTAGATTTTTGGATAAGAATTTCTCGATGAATGCCTTAGCACCCTCACCCATTCCAAAACCAGGGCCAATCAGTATGGCTGTTTCCTTACTTAACGAATCATGCACAACATCTGCTGATTCTCCTACCAAACCATACAAATCTCCAGGTAAGGGAAGCCATGTTGCCTCGGGAAAATGTCCTATTAAATATGGTTGAATCTTTTCATGTACCGCAATATTCACCCATCCAGCGCCAACCCGAAAAGCCGACTTTCCTGCCATTAAAGCGGCTCCCGGTAAACGTATCGATCCGGCAACAATTAGGGCTGTTCCAAAGGTTCCTTTATATCCATCCAGAGGCCGTTCTGGCATTACACTCTCGACATACTCTTGATCGAGCACAAAACGAGTAATCGAGGACATTTCTTTTAGATCATCAGGAAGACCGATTTCCCCAACGACTAAATCCCCAAGGAAACCATACGCTGGTAGTTTTAATAAGCCCTGCTTCACAGCAGCCATACATACTGTCAAGTCAGCAGGTATACATTCACCTGCAGCATCCCCATTATCACAATCAATTCCCGATGGGCAATCCACCGCTACTACCTTGGGTCTAGTCTCAGAAACATCAAGGCTTTCCCTGACAGCTTTTAGCAGTTCTGGAATGGGGGGCCTCAGCGGCAACTTAATGCCTGTTCCTAATAATCCATCTAAAACCACATCACATTCCATCACCAGCCATCTTAGCTGATCAAAATTGTCGTCCTCACTCAACCTAATTACTCTTCCACCGCTGTTAATAAATTTTGCGGCTAAAGGATCACCAAGCCGGTCTGCAGCCAAGTAAGCCGAACAAGACCAGCCGAGTTCGAGCAGTAATTCTAACGCCACCAATGTATCTCCCCCATTATTCCCGCTCCCCACCAAACCTAGGGCAGAGGGATTTTCCAGATTACCAAAAACTTTTATCATCTCTTCAGCTAGCGATTTTCCTGCCTCAGCCATCATTTTGTCGTACGTATGGCCTGCTGCATCCGCGGCTTTTTCAATTGCAATCATTTCAGCAACACTTAAATATCGATCCATCTCCCAGTTCCAATCCTAATCATTTGACCAAAGATCACCAATAGCAAAATCCAAACCCAAAGAGGTCAGTTTTTCACGTGAGGGAATACCAGTCTGCCAATCCCAATCTCTGATAGCATAATACTCTTTCAACATTGGTTCTAGATCAATTTTATATCCCGCTGCACCACCATCATCCAGGGGTTCCAGTAATGTTTTTGGTAATCGATCATTTTCTCGCGTGACCCCCAAACGGTTGTTTATTACTCTTTTCAGCGTCCACCCTCTTTCACCTATCACCAGCAAATCTTCCAAGTTCCAGTCGCTTCCGATTGCTTTATTTACAATCGAGACCAGATCGTGAGGGGGAACGTTACCAAACAAGCAGATCACGAGTGAATTAAAGATAGTCCGCCAATCTTGGTGGCGGACAACATTGTAAGCCTTTTCAGCACCTGCAAAACGGCTCACGAATTGAATCCCCAATGCTTCTTCCGCTTGTCCAATTTCCACCAAAAAGTAATCCGATTGATTGTGACATGCTCCCCGTGGTGACGTGCTGTATACTAAAGCCATCCCGCTAAAGGCTCGTGGATCATGATAAGGTACTTCTAAACCGTTAACCTGTACAGCCAATTCTTTTGCACCATACATGCTGGCAAAAGCTAAAGAGCCAAGGGCTAACTTCTTTCCAAAACCTTCCGCTTTTCCAATCAAATGTACCAACGTTTCAACTACTGTTTTATTTCCCCAAACCAAATCCAATCCATTACAATCTTGGTCAGAAAGGTAACCCAATTCATATAACCGGAAAGCAAGCGCAATTAAATTGCTTGTACTGATTGAATCCATTCCATAACGGTCACATAAATCATTCATTTTAAATATAAATTCAAGATCATTAATCCATAAGTTAGGTCCAAACCCTGCCATGGTTTCATATTCGGGACCTTTATGTTTTCCATGGCTTTGGGGATTGTTCACAACTCTTCCGCAGGC
>JARROY010000128.1:0-11274 GCA_037383445.1 Anaerolineales bacterium
GCCGACATAGACGGAGCGTGAAATCCACCCGCTACAGCCCGAATGAACAGCAAAGCATAAATTTGCCATAACTGAACCTCGATTAATGCAAATAAAACGGCCAGCAGCAAGGTTGCGAATGCAATGATTGAGTCCGCAATGATCATTGTTTTGCGCCTGTCCCATCTATCAACCAATGGTCCAACAAATGGCCCAAGGAGCACATTTGGCAAAATTCCAACCAAACTGCTCACAGCCAGAACCGTGGCTGATCCTGTCGTAACTGTTAGATACCAAATTAGGGCAAAACTGACCAACTGGCTCCCGAGTAGGGAAAAAGCCTGACCGGACCAGATGGTGAAAAATCGTTTCTTCCAGGGAATCGCATCATTAATGCTAAACTGAGCCGCCATTACATTCTCCTTTACCAAATCACAAAAAAATCAAATAAATTATACATTTATTTTATTTTTCGTCAATAATATTTAGATTTATTAATATTATTTTCAATAATTATTAATGTGTGTTTAATTATTCAATTAGAAAATATGCTGCAGATAGAGAAGACTAGGGAGAGTTTACCTATCCGAATTCAATAAGATGATCGGGAATAAAATGAAACCTTGTACCGATTAAATAAAATCGGGTAAGCAAACCACCAGCCCACCCGAGTCTTATTATGGTAATTATCCTGACTTATTTTTTACGTGCTTTCCATTTTTTATCATGCTTGGCGTAATCATCTGGGCCAGCAGAAATAAAGCCAACCTTGATTTTCTCATATCGAACTAGAAGCATAAAAATACCAACCAGCGCCAGGAGAAAAGCAATTACTCTGGAGTATGACAAGGCAGTTCCGGGAATGAGTGGTTGGTCTGGCCGGAAAAACTCAAGCCATACCCGACCGACCCCAGCAGCCACCATCCACATATAAAATGCTGTGCCTGGTTTCAGCTTATTGCCATATTTTCGAACCAGCCAGATAATTAAACCACCCATCACAAGATTCCAAAGGCTCTCATAAAAGAATGTTGGGTGGAAGCGGGTGCTGTCAACCGGAAAAACGCTCAGGTCGGTCCATGGTGGAATTCTGTTTTCAGCAGCGATCTTAACCCCCCAGGGCAAGTTAGTTGGCGGACCGTAGAGCTCTTGGTTGATGAAATTAGCGATCCGCCCAACTGCCTGGGCAATGAGCAAAGTGGGTGCAACTGCATCCAGCAGCATCCAAAAATTAAATTTCCGACGGCGAGCATACCACCAAGCCACCAGCAATCCAAATAAGACAGCCCCATAAATATGCAGCCCACCTTCTTGAACACGCAAGATTCTAGCTGGATCTTCTATGAAATATTGGCTTCCTCCTGCCATATCATTGACAACATACCACAGACGGGCACCAATGATCCCTGCGGGAACCACCCAGATTAATAAATCCCAAACAAAATTTTCGGGTCCATTTCGCAGCAACACCTGCCGTTCAGCAATGAATGCACCAACCATTACCGATATCGCGATGATCACCCCATACCAATGGATCGCAAATTGTATTCCAAACAGCTCAAACGAAACAATTACAGGATCAATCAAAATCTACCTCCTACCTTTTGAATTAATGATTGCTACTCCACTCTCCATAGAAGAAGTAAAGTCCAACTATTTTAATCGATTTCCGCATATTGTTGGCTAACTTTTGCCATCAATGCTTTACCGTTCAAATCAAATTCAAACCGTTCAAAGATTTCCCGATACTGGTCGTAAACTTGTTCAGCCGTATATCCCATCTCAAATAATGAATATTTATGCTTCGAGACATAACCAGCAGCAGCAGCAACAGCTTCAGCAAGTTTTAGTTCAAAATCCTTTGAAATAGGAATATTAAAATGAGTAAATAGGCCCCGAGTGCTGGCATCAAGCTCACCCACCAAATCCCCATATTTCAGAATCACATATTCGGTTTTAGGAAGTGTCTCCAAGGTTTTCAATGTCTCAACGTACCAGCGTTTTGTCAGATCTAATAGCATATCTTTGAATGGATAGGGCTCTAAGGGATCGTTGAAGTAACGCCAAATATAAGTAAAAAAGCTCGTTTTTGAAGCCAACATATCCACTGGATTGCGCACCAGATATATAAATTTAGCATCCGGAAAATATTCCCTTAAGGCATGGATTTTGGCACTAAAGACTGGATTCTTGGCGATATATTGCTTTCCACCATGAAAATAAACATGCTTCTGAACCATACGATAATAGAAATCCATTGCCAAGCGTTTTTCTTTTATTGAATTCTCTGTATCAAAATGTAAATATGGTGGGAGCGCATCGAGAAATGGAAAGATAAACATCAGGAAGGAAGAAGTCCAGTTATGCAGCAGGATGCCTTCGTCCTCATCAACCTCATGCAAGGCTACCCGATGCATCGGAATACTATTCAAGCGGTTTGCCTCAAATTTATGCAGCAACTTATGCAATCTGCCGCCCAAAAAACGTTCATCCATCCGTCTCGCAAATTTTAGGAGTTTTCTTTGTGTAATAGAAGGTGCGCCATAGATCTCCCATGTCCGCATTGCAGTCAGATGTTCTTCATCTTTCGCCATCAAACGCTGTAACAAGGTAGAGCCCGATCGAAAATTGCCGATAATAAACAAAGGAGATTCCACCTCTTGCTTCCGGTAATCACGGAAAAAAATTTCATCCAGCAGGAAAGAAAACCAAGTAAAGAGATTATGCAGAGGAAACACTAAATACCAGAACAAGAGAGCTTTTCTTCTGTGAGGTGTTAACCGCCCATGTGTTCCTTTTGATTTAAAAAGTGACCAATAAAGTAAACGAAAGAAAAGTCGAAAATTAAAACGCATATTTATCTCTTTGGGGAAATACCGGGAGTAACTATATCACGAAGGGGAAGAATGTGCAAAAAGGTGGACAACTAAAACGCAAAAAGCATTGATTTATGATCGGTTTTCTAATGTTACTTAATCCAACATTCAAAAAACTGATAAAGGATAAGGAAGTCTTTATCTCAATTCTGGTCGAACCGAAACTGTTTTTAGGTTTAGTTATAAATTAGCAAGTTGAATGGATCAATATTCCGGCCACCCCATCATTGCACACCTGGTTGTAAATTTGAACTGCCTTTCTCGTCTTGGCAACATGGACTGTTATACCACTAGCCTCTAATCGACGGACGAGTTCATCACGGATATTCAACCGTCCTAACACGCCTTTGGTGAGCACAATTGTTTCGGCTTTATTTTCTAGCAGTTCTTTTACATCTTCGAATTGTACCCCGGGTTGATGGTGAGTCCCGGTTTCAGTCCACTTCCATTCTCTCGCCCCTCCAGGAAATATTTTTACATCTTTAAAAATGCTCCCATCCTCCAACTCAACCTCGCCCCATTCTAGGCGAACAACCTGTAGTGATTTTGTCTTCTTTTCCATACTTTTACTATAGCTGAAAATTGGTCCGAGCACCAGAATAAAAAATGCCACACATCGATTAGGAATGCGATGTTTCGCTAATTTTGATAATATTTTTATCCTTTCAGTTCAGAATCATTGAATTCCATCCGATAGAATCACAACCTCATTTATAATAAGCCCATGACCAACAAAGAACTTGCAGATACCTTTACATTGATCGCTGATTTATTGGAAATCAAGGGCGAGGTGATCTATAAAATTCTTGCCTATCGTAAGGCAGCAGATAACCTCATAGACCTATCGAGAGACGTCAAATCAATTTGGGAAGAAGGAGAGCTCACTAACATCCCAGGAGTGGGAAAAGCAATTGCAGACAAGATCGATGAATTGCTTCGCACCGGTGAGCTCGAATTTTTGAATAAACTAAAAGCCGAAGTCCCTGAAACCTTGGCTACCCTGGTCCAAGTGCCAGATCTAGGTCCAAAAAAAGTAAAACTATTTTGGCAGGAGTTGGGAATTACCACAATGGCCGAGCTTGAAAAAGCTGCCCGCAATGGCCAGTTAGCAGGGTTACCCGGTATGGGTGAAAAATCTCAAGCCAAAGTTTTAGCTGGGATAGAAGCTCTGCAACGCCGCCAAACCGACCGCACCCCACTCGGAGATATCTGGGACTTTGCCCAAAATCAACTAGAATTTCTGCGCGGTTTACCTGGTGTAACTGCAGCAGAACCAGCTGGTAGCTTCCGCAGAATGAGGGAAACCATTGGAGATCTGGATATCCTGGTTGCCGCTACGGATTCAGATCCTATTATGGAGGCATTTGCCACTCAAGAGATAATCGCCAGAGTGGAAGGGCGCGGCAGTACCAAAACCAGTGTTGAATTTACCAATGGTTTCAGAGGTCAGCTTTGGGTCCATCCACCAGAACGCTTTGGGACGGCGTTGCAGTATGCTACAGGGTCGAAAGATCATAATGTAAAAATTCGTGAAATTGCGCTTGATCAAGGCTACTCCCTCTCTGAACACGCCTTGACTAGAGAAGACGGCAGTGAAATCTTGTGCGATACGGAAATAAAGGTATATCAGGCATTAGGGTTGCCTTATATTCCGCCGGAGCTTAGGGAGGACCGTGGTGAAGTTCAGGCAGCCAAAGCAGGAACCCTTCCCTCCTTAATCACATCAAAAGATATCGTCGCTGAACTGCACTGTCACAGCAACTGGAGCGATGGCCGAAACACGATAATGGAAATGGCTCAAGCTGCCATAGGTCGCGGTTTAAAATTAATAACGATCAGCGACCATTCAGTCAGCCTTGGAATCGGAAACGGACTTTCGATTGAGCGATTGATGGAACAAAAAGAAGAGATTGAACAAGTCCGGAATGAATTTTCGGATCGCATCACGATCCTGCATGGAACCGAAATGGAAATCAAAGCCGATGGCTCCTTAGATTTTCCGGATGAAATTCTTGCAGACCTCGACTTAGTCGTTGCATCACTCCATGTCAGCATGCGACAACCGCGCCAGCAAATCACACAACGGATGCTTAATGCCATCAAAAATCCACATGTGGACATTATTGGCCATCCAACCAACCGCTTGCTGCCGGACAGAGCAGGCTCTGACCTGGATATGGAAGCAGTCTTCCAAGCAGCATCAAAACATGGGGTCGCTTTGGAAATCAATGCCAATCCTCAACGCTTGGACCTCAACGATATTCATGCTCGCAGGGCGATCGAACTGGGAATCCCATTGGCAATTAATACCGATGCCCACGCACCGCAGCATCTGGATTTGATCCACTTTGGTGTTGCCACCGCCCGGCGAGCTTGGGCACAAAAGGAAAACGTAATCAATACCTGGACGGTTGAAGAGATAACCGCCTGGCTTAAGAACCGAAAATAATATCAATGGATATCTAGTAAAACCATTTGCCTATCGGGGAGAATCCAGTAAGGAGGATTACCTATGAACCATCGCCAAAGAATGGAAACTTGTCTCAGTGGAGAACAGCCTGACCGACCCCCAGTCGCCCTTTGGC
This sequence comes from Anaerolineales bacterium, assembly GCA_037383445.1. Taxonomy (GTDB): domain Bacteria; phylum Chloroflexota; class Anaerolineae; order Anaerolineales; family UBA11579; genus UBA11579. Next base: position 5,441 of record JARROY010000128.1, read on the forward strand.
GGCATTTCCCTGTTGACGATCAAAAAGCGGACACGATGGCATCTGCCCATCTTAATTTTCAGAAAACATTTGATTTCGATTTTCTCAAGGTAACTCCAGCCTCTGGATATTTTGTATATGATTGGGGGGTTGAAGATCGCTGGGAAGGACATCCGCACGGAACCCGAGAATACACAAAACGCGTGATACAAAAACCGGAGGATTGGGCTACTCTTAAGCCTCTTGACCCTCACAAAGGTCATTTATCAGAGCAACTTACTGCCCTGAAAAAAATCGTCGAAACGTTGGGTCCAGAGACCCCGGTAATCCACACCATATTCAATCCACTTTCCCAAGCGAAAAAATTAGCAGGAGATGATTTATTCCTCTTTCACCTGAGAAATTATCCGGATGAAATGCACCGAGGTTTAGAGATTATTACCGAATGCAGCAAAGATTTTATTACCGCAGTGATCCAGGAAACAGGAGCAGCGGGAATCTTTTTCGCAGTCCAACATGCCCAAGCAAGTTTGCTGACACGAGATGAATATCTTGAATTTGGACGGACTTACGATTTTCCCCTCCTAACAGCTGCTTCGGATGGTTGGCTAAATATCCTTCATCTACATGGAGAATCTATCTATTTTGACATGTTTGTTGATTACCCAGTTCAGGTCATAAACTGGCATGATAAAGAGACCAGACCTGACTTAATATCAGGATTAAACAAATTCCACCGGTGGTAAAAGATTTATCCTGGGGACAGGTTGTGTTGCCCCTGCCACCACCCCGTTTGGGAATTTAATTGCAGCTCGGAGAGTAGTTGATCAATATTGATATCACCCACAAATTTGAGTGTGTCACTAACATTATTAAACCAATATCAATTTTGGTAACTTACTAGTCTGGATTCATTCTAAAAGGTAAAATGTGTAGCATCGTATAGCCCCCTTAGGGGTTGTAAGATTCAGCAGAAATTATTAGAGGAGAAGAAGATGGTTAAAGTTGAAAAAATCGACCCCGCAAATAGAAATCAAGTTAATCGGTATATCAAAATCCAATATAAACTGTACCAAGATTGTGAACAGTGGGTCCCCCCCATCCTAATGGATAGACGAGCTCAGTTCAATAAAAAGAAACACCCTTTCTATGAACATTCAGACGCAGATTTTTTTATTGCCACCAAAGATGGCGAGGATGTCGGTTGCATTTCAGCTCTTGAAAATAAAGTATTTAACGAGTATCAGAGCAAAAAACAGGCTTCTTTCTATCTATTCGATACGATTAACGACCAGGAAGTCGCTAATGCCCTTTTTAATCGGGTTTTTGAATGGGCCAGGGCAAGGGGGTTGAATCAAGTCGTTGGTCCGAAAGGCTTCGGTCCGTTGGATGGGTACGGAATCCAAACCATGGGATTTGAGCACCGTCAAATGATGACCATGATGGGGTATAACTACGAATATTACCCCACCTTAATGGAAAATCTCGGTTTCCGCAAGGAGGTCGATTTTCTGTCATGTTACTTTGATATCGCTCACATTACAGAAAAGTTCCCCCCACGCATTCACCGCATCGCGGAACGAATCCAAAAACGCGGGACACTTTCTGTCAAGCGGTTTAAGAATAAAAAAGAACTTGCCTTGTGGGGCCAACGCATCGGTGAGGCGTACAACAAGGCATTTGTCAATAACTGGGAATACTACCCGCTTTCGCCTCGTGAAATCGATTTTGTCGTCGAAAACATATTGGTCATTGCAGATCCTAAACTATTCAAAATTATTACTGCCAAAGATGAAATTGTCGGTTTCCTTTTCTCTTTCAAAGATATTTCCAAAGCCCTTCAGCGCAGCGGCGGTAAGATGTTCCCCTTTGGTATTTTCTACATCCTTTTAGAACTTCGTAAAACCGAGTGGATATCCTTTAACGGGACTGGCATCCTGCCAGAATACCGCGGCATCGGCGGCAATGCCCTGATGTATTCCGAAATGGCCAAGAGTATGGAGGAATATCCCTTCGTTCATGGTGATATGCCTCAGGTTGCTGAAACCACCAAGGAAATGCGGGCGGATTTGGAAAACCTTGGCGGCGTACCTTATAAGAACCACCGGGTATATATAATTGACCTGTAAATCAGGATTCAGCGAAGGAATACAAAACTGGGAACGCTTGTTCCCAGTTTCTACATATCGAGATAATGACCTAACTCTAACGTAATTATGGTCTAGGGCTGATTAGAAGTGGTATATCTTCAGACTTGGAGTGCAGCATGAAAATCAGAAAAATCGATTTGAACAACAAAAAAGATGTGAAGAAATTCATCATGTTCCCCTTTAAGTTATACAAAAATTGCAACCAGTGGGTGCCACCGCTAATATCAGGCGAGATCAAAAAACTCAATCCCAAAATCCATCCATATTATTTGCACTCCACAGCAGATTTCTACCTGCTAGAAGACCAACGGGGTAAATCGATTGGCCGGATTGCATTGCTCAATAATAAACGCTATAACCAATACCGCAATGAAAATTCGGGGTTATTCGGATTCTTTGATGTGGTCGAAGATCGAAAAGCAGCCGATATCCTTTTCGAGACAGCTGAAGAATGGGGGCACAAACACGGGTTTGACCGCTTAGTAGGCCCAAAAGGACTGATTACTACAGAATTAGGTGGTGTTCTTGTAGAAGGTTTTGAACACCGAGCCGCACTTAATATTAACTACAATTACGCCTATTATCCCGAATATCTCGAAAAAGCGGGATATGTGAAAGAAAGGGACAGTCTCTCCGGTTATATCCATGCAGGTGGTGCCCAACTTCCAGAAAGAGTTCGAAGAATCGCCGAGCGCGTGATGGAAAAGCGCGGCTATTACATCAAAGAGTTCAAAACAAAGGACGATATGCGCGCCATGGTCGATGAAGCTCAGCATGTGCTGCACGAATCTTTCCAAGATGGAGAAGGGTATGTAGAAATGACTGATGAAGAATTCGCCCTGGTTGCTGAGGATCTCATCAGTATTGCGGATCCAAGCCTGATAAAAGTTGTCATGAAGGAGGACAAAATCATCGGCTACCTGTTTGCTTATCACGATGTCTCAGCAGGACTGCAGCGCGCTAAGGGAAGGCTGTATCCTTTTGGCTGGATTCATATACTCATTGACCAGAAAAGAACCAAATGGGTCAACGTTAATGGTCTCGGAGTGCTTCCTGAATACCAGGGCATGGGTGGCAACGCGATTATGTACGAAGCGATGGCCCAAACCATTCAATCTAAATTTAATTTCGAACACGTCGAAACAATCTTCATCGGGGAAGAGAACTACCGCAGTTTTTCAGACAACCTTACATTGGGCGTTGAATGGTATAAACGGCATCGTTTGTATCATAAGGATATCTAAATAATATTCAGGGAAAGGCATTCATGATGGAAGCAGTTAACCAGGAAAAATTGAGTAGAAAAACCAAAATATTGTATGGAACTGGTGATTTTGGATTCAGCCTGACAGACACCGTGATCGGTGTGCTGTATGCGATTTTCCTCACAGATGTCATCGGAGTCCCAGCAAAATACGCAGCCATGGTTTTTCTAGTAGGGCGAATCTGGGATTTCGTTAACGACCCGCTGATTGGGTATATTTCCGACCGAACACGAACGCGTTGGGGCAGGCGCAGACCTTTCCTGTTGTTTGGATTCATCCCATTTGCCATCGCCTACGGCTCCATTTGGGTCAACTATACCAAGTTCGAAATTTTTGGACGCGTCCAAAATACCATTCAGAATATGATCAGCGGTGGACAAGATGATGCCTTTGGGATTACTGCAGTAATCTTCTTCGCTTCGGTCTACATTGTTTACGAGGCTCTTGCGACGCTTGTCTATATGCCCTATTTCGCACTGACGCCAGAGCTAAGCCTTGATTATGACGAACGTACTGATCTGACTACCTATCGCATGTTTTTTTCAATCCTGGCCAGTCTGGTGGGATTTGTCGTACCCTTCCTGATCATTGATGAAGTCAATCCAGATAGCGCTCCGACAATTTTACTTATTGGGATTACCTTTGGGGTAGCCTCTGCGTTACCTTTGTTGGTCACATTCTTTGGCACACGAGAGCGGGAGGAGTTTGTCCAGCAAGATCAGCCTAATCTAATCAAATCGATCAAGGCTGCTTTCAGCAACCGGACATTTATATTTACGATGTTTATTTTTCTTTTTTCCTGGGCAGCCGTGAACCTTGTTCAGTCGATGCTGCTGTATTTTGTTAAATATCGTTTAGGGATGGAGGCTCAATTTGATCTGATCGCTGGGACCGTTTTCGTTACTGCGATGCTCACGCTCCCAATTTGGGAATGGCTTCCTCGTAAATTGGATAAGAGGAAAGCCTACATTTTCGGCATGATTTATCTTTCCTCAGTTTTAATCTACCTGGCTTTCATCGATCCCAATTCAAGTATGCCTGTGATCCTTACAATCTGTTTCCTTGCTGGGCTTGGTGTGTCCGCGGTACACGTGCTTCCTTGGGCAATGATCCCGGACGCTGTTGAGGTAGATGAGATGAATACGGGGAACAGGCACGAAGGTATGTTTTACAGCCTAATCACTTTACTGAGAAAAATTGCTACAGCAATCGCTTTACCCTCGATGTTGTGGATCTTAGACGGCAGCGGTTTTGTTCCCAATGCGGCGGTGCAAACCCCATCCGCAACACGTGCCATCATTGGTCTGACTGGTCCAGGTCCTGGATTATTCATGTTCCTTGGGGTTTTATTCGCTATTTTCTACCCTCTTACGAGGGAAGACCACACTAAAATCCGCCAAGAACTGGAGCAAAAACGCGTCGGAATTAACGGGGATTAAATCTTTCACTCACTTTCAGCCGACGAAACATCAAAACTTTCTGCATCCTCAGGTAATTCACTGACGAGATGTATAAACGAGGTGACTTTCTGGTCATCTTCCTCAGGATAAGGGAAATTAAAATAATCTGCCACACCTTTGGCAATCTTACGAAACAAGTCTCCCATGATAAAGAGAGATTGCCAAATATGGTCAAAATCTGCATCCTGATAAGTTGCTTCCAATCTTTGCCAGTCTGTCGGGTGGAGGACCTCGTGCAGGAACTTGCCCTGCTTTCCCATTGATCGGTTGAATCCTGTTTTTGTACCAAAATACCAATCCAGCATTTTCATTAATTCATTCCGCAAAAGACTGTCTAAAACATATTTGGAATAAATCAGTTCCTTCCTCCACAGACCTTTAGCCACATAAGGGTTCTCAAATCGATACGGTTGCCATCATTAAACTGCATCAAATAACCATAGCGGTCTCCCTCAGAATACTTATTTATTCCCATGTCATCTGGCAGTTGTAATATCATCGACTCACCAAAATAATCCATCAGTTCTTGATTCCGGATTAATGGCATCATGTTTTGCACATAATAGACAATGTCGTAATCCTGAAAAATATCCTTTTTAACAGTCGGATTGGCGCGGGAACCATTTAACAACACAGCTCGGATATTTTCATCTTTTTCAGCATAGGTTAATATCAAGCTGAACATTTCTTGCTCAGTTCGCATCATCTATAACTCCATTTAACTCACTTTCTTCTCTAAGGAATGGGTGCACCCTTTGCTAAGCGTCTATTTGAACGTTGAACTAGCTGCCCTTCAACGCCAAAGATAATCAGTGCAAACCAGACGATTGTAAACCCAACCACACGATAAGAGGTAAAGGGTTCGTGATACAAAAGCACACCAATTAGAAACTGGATTGTGGGAGCGATATACTGAAGGATCCCAACCATAGAAAGCGGGATCAGCTTTGCGGCACTAGCAAACATTAACAGAGGTACAG
>JARROY010000129.1:0-12648 GCA_037383445.1 Anaerolineales bacterium
TGATGAGATTATGCTGCGCACTTACCAGCTGGTGCAAGCCTGCGAATGCACCGATGGCTGTCCTTCATGTGTTGGCCCGGGCGGGGAGCAAGGTGCCGGCAGCAAGCAGGAGACCCTGGCACTGCTGAAATTGTTGAATGGGATGTCCGTGGGGGATTAGTTCAAATCAGCCCAATTTCTTGAGCAGTTTATTCACGTAGGCATGCAGGGGAGCGGTTTCGTGGGGAATTTCTTCACTCAGCCGCCCCGCGGCGACTGGGAGCAGCCAGTCCTCGAATTGGCTGCGAGTATAAGGGCTGTGCTGGAGGTAGTGCTTAAGATAAATTCTCAACATGGTCCTGAAAATCAGCCGGTTGATCCGCTCCTCTGGGGGAATGCCGAAACGGGCAATGATAAAGGTACGGGCGACATCTGCCAATGGGTGGCCGACGACAGCATCCATCCAATCGATGATTACCGGGCCGGTGGGGGTCAGCATGATGTTTCCCGGATGGAAATCTCCATGGAGCAGTTTGTTGTCCTGAGGCAAGCTGGAGAGGTGGCTGAGAAGGATGGATTTCTTTTTTTCGTCAAAAGCCTGGACGGTTTGGATTTTCCAAGTCAACCGTTCGGTTACCGGCTCCATGTTGTGTGCCTCGCGCAGGTGCATTTCCAAATGAAGGTCAGCCATCTGGCGGGCGAAGGGAATACAGGTGGTCGGATTGTCGAGTATTTTGCACATCATGGTTTGGCCGTCCACTCGCTGGTAGATGATCCCGAACCGCCCGTTGATCTCAATCACCTCGCCGGCCAACGGTACCCGGTAGCCTGTCTGCTGGCTGGCCAGGGCCTGGCGGTGCTCGAATTCGGCTGTCCGTCGAGGCCAGCCTTTCCGGTAGAGCTTGAGGATCTGATCCTCACCCCAGGTGTAGACCTCAGCTGTACGTCCATCGGCGAACTTTGATCCAAGCTTTGTCATCATAAGGGAAATTTTACCCCCAATGAGGGATGATTGGTATCGATTGATTAAATTGGATCCTCCATTTGGTAGATTAAGCCCATGTGCAGATTCCAACGGGACGGTTTGACCAAACTGCTCCATTTTTCGGCCAAAGCCAACCTCAAAAGTATAGATGATTTTGAGCAAAAACTACCTAAAATTATTAAAACCTACAAATCTTATCTGGATAGGTTATAATTTTGGGTGGATAATTTCAAAATTCGATTCATTTAGTGAGAGATATGAAGAGAAAATCAAACCAACCTGAAACCCGCCAGTCAAACCGCATGCCTGAGAACTCGCCCTTCTTTGAAAAGATTGTTCCTTCACTGCTGATCTTTATGGCAGTGGTGACAGTCGCACTGATTGTGATTGCGATCAGTGTCTTGACCGGGATTATATCCTTTTAGCGGGTGTTCTCATTTGAAGGAGATTGTGAATGACATTTAATTTGGTCTTACCTTTTATCTCGACAGTGGTCATGCTGATCTTTGTCATCTTTGTGCTGCAGCGCTATGTCGCCACGCGTAAACTGCACTTCCTTTATTGGGGAATCGGACTGGCTATGTTTGGTTCCGGCAGCCTTGCAGAAGCTTACCTGGCTTTGTCCTGGAATAAGTGGATTTTCTTCGTCTGGTATCTGTTTGGCGCTGCCCTGAATGCGGCCTGGATTGGGCATGGTACCTTAAACTTATTGATACGTAAACGATGGGTGCATTATGCCACGGTGGTTCTGGTGCTCGGCAGCTTATTTGCCGGCTACCTCATGCTGAGTGTGATGCCAAACCTGGATACCAGCTCTTTTACGACCTCACGACCTATCAGCGAGCAGTACGGCACCAAACGGTTAGAAGCCGGGGATGAAGTGCCCGCTGGGGCTGAAACGGCGCAAATCACCTACCAGGGAGAAGAAGTCACCGTGGTTCGCGGTATATTACCCCTGGGGACTCCAGTCAGGCTGACGACCCCCTTCTTCAATATTTACGGGTTGTTTACCCTGGTTGGTGGAGCAATCTGGTCGGCATACTTGTTCTGGCGCAAGCGGGTGCTTCCCAATCGGGTGGTGGCCAACGTGCTGATCGCCGCGGGGGCACTGCTGATCGGGTTTGCCAGCACACTTTCCCGCCTGGGTTACGGGCAGTTCCTTTACCTGGGTGAATTATTATCCGCCATCCTGATGTTTGTCGGATTTATGGTGGCCTCAAAGCCGCAGGTTGCCGTTGAAACACCCTCCCAGGTAGCGGCTACCTCAAAGGGATAGCTTTTATTTTGGATACTTCAGAAGGAGTATTGAGCCGCCCTTGACGGGCTAAGACCAGACTATTATACTCAAGGGAGAGACCAACCAACGGGGAGCTCGGTGTTGCCGGGCTGAGAGGTAGGCCGAAAGCCTACGACCCGCGGACCTGATCCGGGTAATGCCGGCGGAGGGATCGTACATTTGCCCAAAAACCTCCGGCATCCCGCCGGAGGTTTTTTTATGCGTGCGATCATTTTTGCCAACGGGATCATCGACGATCCACAAGGGGCTTTAAGTCTAATTCGGCCGGAGGATACGATTATTGCCGCGGATGGTGGGGCGGCACACTGCCGGAAACTGGGAGTGACACCCGCATTGATTGTGGGGGATCTGGATTCGCTCAGCGCCGAGGATGCTTCCTATTGGGGGGAGCAGGGAGTCCAGTTCATCCGGCACGACCGCCGTAAAGATGAGACCGACCTGGAACTAGCCCTTTTACGCGCGCAAGGGCTGGACCGTGATGAGGCCCTGGTGCTGGGAGGTTTAGGCGGGCGCTGGGACCAGACGTTTGCCAATCTGCTTCTGCCCGGCTACCACCTGTTGGAGGACCTTCAGGTCACCTTTTGGCACAGCGGCTTGTGGATTTATCTGGTGCGCGGTCAGCGGGAGATCCGCGGCAGGACCGGGCAAACGGTCTCGCTGATCCCTGTTGGGGGAAATGCAACTGGTGTCAGCACCCAGGGGTTGGAATGGCCGCTGAAGGATGACACCCTGATCTTTGGCGCCACGCGCGGCGTCAGCAATGTATTGTTAGGAGTGAAAGCCACCGTGGAGGTGAGAGAAGGATTTTTACTGTGTTTTGTGTTTGATGGTGATGATACTCTATCACAATCAAATTGAGGTGAATGATGAAAAGAAGTTTTGTAACCCTAATAACCGTGTTCAGGAAGCCAATCATGTCAAGGTATCCTTTATTGAGTCCGGAGATACCGGTACCGCGGTCAATTCCGCGGTGCTGGCGGCAGGTAAGCCGTTTGCGGATGTGTTTTACGGCGTGGACAACACCTTTCTCAGCCGGACGCTTAAGGCAGAACTCTTCGAGCCTTACCAATCACCGCTGCTGGCGGGAATCCCGCAAGAATTTCAGCTCGATCCGCAGCACCGCGTCCTGCCGGTGGATTACGGCGACGTCTGCCTGAACTATGACAAATTGTATTTTGAGGAACACCAGCTTTCCCCGCCGGCCTCGTTAGAAGCCCTGCTCTCTCCAGAATTCGCCGGGATGCTGGCAGTTCCCAACCCGGCCAGTTCTTCTCCGGGTTTGGCCTTCTTGCTGACCACGATCGGTCATTTTGGCGAAGATGGCTACCTCGATTACTGGCGCGGGCTGGTAGAAAATGACTTGAAAGTGGTCAATGATTGGGAAACCGTCTATAATACTGAGTTCAGCCGCTGGGGCGGCACACGGCCGGTGGTGGTCTCTTACGGTTCCAGTCCCCCGTTCGAGGTGATTTATGCCCAAGAGCCGATGGATACCCCTCCTACCGGTGTGATCACTGCCGATGGATCCTGCTACCGTCAGATCGAGTTTGTCGGGATTCTTAAAGGGACAGAAAAGCGCGCCCTGGCCGAGAAATGGGTCGATTTTATGCTCTCGACCACCTTCCAGGAAGATATGCCGCTGCAGATGTACGTCTTCCCTGTGAACCCGGAAGCGAAATTAGACCAGGCCTTCCTCGATTTTCTGGCAGTTCCGGATAACCCGGTGATGCTCGATCCCGCGCTGATCACTGAAAATCGGGAGAAGTGGATCAACGACTGGCGAGAAACAGTGTTGCAATAAGGAGAAACCAGTGGCAAAAACCGGCCGTCCGTATATGCCCGAATATGGAATTCAGCCGCCAACGCCCGAAGCTGGGCTGCTTCCGTGGAGCTTTATCAGCGAACGAATGGCGGCTGCCCGGAATTATTGGCTGGCTACCGCAAGCACAGCGGGCGAACCGCAGGCTGCGCCAGTCTGGGGAATCTGGGTGAAGGAGCAGTTTTTCTTCAGCACAGCAGAGAATTCCCGTAAGGGACGCAACCTGGCCGCCAACCCTCAATTGGTGCTGCATCTGGAAAGCGGGGATGAAGCCGTGATTTTGGAAGGTGTGGTAGAGGCTGTCCCGGAGGGTTCTGAGTTTGATCTTCTCAATAAAACTTATTACGCCAAATACGGCGTTTCGCTAACAACCCAAAATCCGGTTTACCGGTTGTTGGTTCGGAAAGCGTTTGCCTGGCGGGAGCGAGATTTCCCTACTTCTGCTACCCGCTGGTGCTTCGATGACCAGGAAGAGGGGCTGTGATGTCTTTTGCACACAAATATGCCAGAATTGAAGAAGAGCGGCGTTTTTTACTCCGAGACCTGCCGCCCGACTTGTCTGATCCTGGACCGAAACGGATTGTGGACCGCTACTGGACGGGAGCCCGGATGCGTTTGCGCCGCATTGAGACGCTGGATGGGGAAGTGCTGCAGCGCAAGATGACGCAAAAATATCTCGACCCGCAGCTCTCAGCGCAAGAGACGGTGATCACCAATATTTATCTCTCTGAGGGAGAATATGACCTCTTTTCTCAGATCGAGGGGCACGTCCTGGTCAAAACACGCCACCGATACTTGCACCAGGGCAGCGGTTACAGCATCGATATCTTTGAAGGAGAACTGCAGGGGCTGTTCCTGGCTGAACTGGAAGCCGGACAGGGTCCTTTGGCTCAAGGCGCTGTCCCCGATTTTGCATTCTGTGACGTCACCGCAGAAATGGCGTTTACTGGGGGGGTGCTGGTGCAGACCTCTTCTAGGGCACTTGCCCGGTTGTTGGTACGGTGGTGGGGGGAAGCCTGAGTGAAAAAGGGGTGAATTTTCCTACTCTGGTTGATCCCGCTGTTCTTTCTGGGCGTGTTTTATTTTTATCCGCTGGCCAGCATCTTCCAGGTCAGTTTCAGCCAGACTGAGGGTGGTTTTTGGCAGGCGGTGATAGATTTATGGCGGTCTTCTGCTCTGCGCCGGGTGGTGGGGTTCACTTTTTGGCAGGCGGGCCTTTCTACCTTGCTCACACTGCTGGTGGGGCTGCCCGGGGCATATCTCTTCGGACGCTACAATTTTAGGGGTAAGCGAATCCTGCGGGCGCTGACAGGTGTGCCGTTTGTCATGCCGACGCTGGTGGTGGCAGCCTCTTTCGAAGCGTTGCTGGGTCAGCGCGGCTGGCTCAACCTGGGGCTGATGCAGATATTTAACCTGAACGAACCGCCGGTCCACTTCAGTAATACGCTTTTCGCCATTCTGCTGGCACACGTCTTTTACAATACGACGATCGTGATGCGGCTGGTTGGCGATTTTTGGGCCAATCTTGACCCACGCCTGCCCCAAGCGGCGCGGGTGTTGGGAGCTAACCGCTTTCGGACATGGCTGCGGGTGACCCTCCCGCTACTTGCGCCAGCGGTATTGGCGGCTGCTTTGCTGGTGTTCATTTTTGATTTCACCTCTTTCGGGGTGATCTTGATCCTGGGCGGACCGAAATTCTCGACCATCGAGGTTGAAATCTATTACCAGGCGATCAGCCTGTTCAACCTGCCCTTGTCAGCCATACTGGCGGTCATCCAGCTGCTTACCACGCTGGCGCTGACCGCAGTCTACACCCGGCTGGTGTCCGGGTTATCACGTCCCCTCGCCTTGCGTCCAAAATCGATCACCCAGAATAAACTTAAAACCTGGCGCCAGCGGCTTTCTGCAGGGGTGCTGGTGGTGTTCTTGTTGGTGTTGTTTATTTCCCCTTTGGTGTCTTTGGGTGTGCGGTCTGTCGTTCGGCTCGAACCGGATCGCGGCCAGCACACAATTGAGGGCCCGCTGGTGACACTGGATTTTTACCGCGCCCTGTGGCAGCCCAGCAACCAATCCATGTTCTATGCCACGCCAGCAGAAGCTTTGGTGACTTCGCTTGTGTATGCGGGAAGTACGGTGGCGCTCTCCCTGCTGTTGGGGCTCCCCGCTGCCTGGATGCTGGCAAATCGCCAGGAAGATTTGTTCAGCCGGATTCTGGACCCAATCCTGATGCTGCCCTTAGGCACTTCCGCCGTCACCCTGGGGTTAGGGTTTATCGTGGCGCTCAACCGTCCCCCGCTGGACCTGCGCACTTCGCCCTTATTAATCCCGCTGGCGCATACCCTGGTAGCCTTCCCGTTCGTGGTGCGCAGCCTGACGCCTGCCCTTCGCAGCATTCAGCCGCGCTTGCGCCAAGCGGCTGCGGTGTTAGGTGCCCGTCCCTGGGAAGTGTTCCGGCAGATCGACTTGCCGCTGGTAGCCCGCGCCCTGCTGGTCTCTGCCGGGTTTGCGTTTACCATTTCTTTGGGAGAGTTTGGGGCAACGGCCCTGGTGGGACGGCCGGACCGCCCGACTGTTCCGATCATGATCTTCCGCTACCTCTCTCAACCCGGTGCACTGAATTATGGCCGGGGTCTGGCGCTCAGCACGATCTTGATGCTGGCGACAGCCATCGGGATGCTGCTGATCGAGCGGGTACGGGTTGGCGAGGGCGCTGAGTTTTGAGGTAAGATAAGTGCGGCCTGAGTGGTTTGTTTACGAGGAAGGGTATGAGCGGTCTGTTTGTTAAAGATATCTATAAAACATATGAAGGAAAAGACGTTTTAGCCGGGATCAGTTTCCAGTTGGAGCACGGGGAGGTAGTGGCTTTGTTGGGTCCAAGCGGATGCGGGAAATCGACTTTGCTCTCAATTATTGCCGGCCTGACGGTACCGGAGCGCGGCCAGGTGGCTTGGGATGGAGAAGATTTATCCTCTGTCCCCCCGCACAAACGCGGTTTTGGATTGATGTTCCAGGATTACGCCCTTTTCCCGCATATGAGTGTGAGCGGCAATGTATCCTTCGGGCTGCGTATGGAGGGACTGCCGCGAGATACCATCGAACGGACGGTTTCGGACACGCTGGATTTGGTCGGACTACCTGGATTCGATACCCGAGATGTGCATACGCTTTCTGGAGGCGAGCAGCAGCGGGTCGCCCTGGCACGCGCCTTAGCCCCCCAACCTAAACTGCTGATGCTCGATGAACCTTTAGGCTCGCTCGACCGGGCGCTGCGCGAGCAGCTGTTAGAAGATTTGCGGAAGATTGTCCGGCGCACCCAGCAGACCACGTTGTATGTCACGCACGACCAGGAAGAAGCCTACGCCCTGGCAGACCGGATTGTGGTGATGCGCGCCGGAGAGGTGGCCCAAATTGGAACGCCGCAGCAAATCTATCACCACCCGGAAACCGCATTTGTCGCCCGTTTTGTTGGCCTGAGCAATTTGGTGCCGGGTGAGGCCCATGGAGATTGGGTGACGACCTCGCTGGGAAAATTCCCGCTGGAGAGTCCTGCTCAAGGGTCGGTGTGGGTGCTGCTGCGCCCAGATACCGCCCGTTTGAAGGATGATCATTCGGATATTTCTGGGAAAGTAACGGAGGTTGTATTTCGGGGGGAGTCATGTGTGGTGCGGATGAAGGTGGGTCCAGAGGAACTCCCGCTCAGTTTTGAACTCCCCACCTGTGAAGAACTCCCGACAATCGGTGACCAGGTGCGTTTCTCAATCGACTCAAAGGATGGTTTGCAGTGGTTCCCCGGGACGGATGATGAATAAATTTGAGGTGGTTAAATTGGACCATAATGGCCGGGAGGATGAGTTTTACCGGCTGGGTCTTCCCGAACCTACGCAAAACCTGGCTCTGGCTGGTTTGAAGGCCTTCCAGGAAGAGATCAAACACAAAGTTCCCACTTTAAACCAATCAAAATGAGGTGAAGAGGACGATGGACAAAACGGATCTGGCGCGTGCCCAGCATTTAGACCAGCAAGACCCTTTGCGCTCCTTTCGGGACCGATTTATGATCACTGACCAGAATCTAATCTACCTGGATGGCAATTCACTGGGAAGGCTGCCAAAATCAGCCCAGGATAAGGCGCACCAGGTGGTGGATACCGAATGGGGGGATCAGTTGATCCGCAGTTGGGGCCAGGGATGGATGGAAACGCCAACCCGGATCGGGGCTAAATTGGCCAAACTGATCGGGGCTAAACCGCATGAAGTGATCCTGGCGGATTCCACCTCAGTTAACCTGTTCAAGCTCTCCATGGCTGCGCTGGAAGTTCAGGCTGGCCGGCAAAAAATCATTACGGATGATCTTAATTTCCCTTCAGATGTGTATATCCTCCAACGGGCGGCGGAATTGGCAGGGAAAGAAAATAGACTTGCAATCATCCCATCTGGGGATGGTATTTACGGCCCGGCTGAACGGTTAGCCGCTGAATTGGATGCGGATACAGCTCTGTTGACTCTCTCCCATACGGTGTTCAAGAGCGGCTATACCTACGATATGGCTGCCCTGACGGCTGAAGCCCACCAGCATGGTGCGCTGGTCTTGTGGGACCTGAGCCACTCAGCAGGCGCTTTGCCGGTGGATTTGAACGCCGCCAACGCCGACCTTGCGGTTGGCTGCACCTATAAATACCTCAACGGCGGGCCGGGAGCGCCTGCTTTTCTGTTTGTGCGGGAAGATTTACAAGAACAATTAGACAATCCGATCAGCGGATGGATGGGACAGCACAGGATGTTTGACTTTTCCCTGCAGTACCAACCGGAGGCGGACCTGCGCAAGTTTCTCACTGGAACACCACCGATGCTGTCGATGTCCCTAATTGAGCCGGGGGTTGACCTTCTGCTGGAAGCCGGCATGCAGGCTGTGCGAGGTTCACATATTTCACTTGGGCATTCAGAAGGGCTGCGTATCGACCGGGCCCTGATCGATGCTTACCATGTCATCCCGGATTTCCGTGCCCCGGATAATATCCGTTTGGGTATCGCACCGCTGTATACCAGCTTTGAGGAAATTTACCGTGCTGCCCTGGCCTTGAAGGAAATCGTCGAGCAGAGAAAATATCTAGACTATTCTACAGAACCGCCGGAGGTGACCTGATGACAGAACAGTTTTATGATATTTCCCGCACTTTATCGTCGCACACCGGCACTTGGCCTGGCGATGTCTCCTTTTCTCTGCGGCAAACGTTTTCACAGCAAAAAGGGGATTCGGTCAATGTTGGTTGTATTCAGATGAGCATTCATACCGCCACGCATATCGATGCCCCGTATCATTTTGAGTCTGATGGTGAACGCTGCCACCAACTCGACCTGTCTGCATTTTGGGGACCGGCTCAGGTGGTAACTGTGGATCGCAAACAGGGAGCCCTGCAGATTGAAGATTTGGCCGGGATAGATTTAAGGTTAGCCCCGCGTTTACTGCTGCATACACCTGCCAGCCAAATTCCTGATGAGGTTTTTCCGTCCTCGATTATTTACCCCTCGGCTGCGTTTGCTGAAGCACTGGCTGAGGCTGGCATCGTCCTGTTGGGCACAGATGCACCTTCCATGGATGCCCTGGACGACCAGCAGCTTCCCGGTCATGCGATTTTATACCGGAATGGAATCTCGATCCTAGAAGGTTTGAACTTGAGCGGGGTGCCGGATGGTTTGTACGAACTCTCCGCGATACCGCTTAAGATCGAAGATGCAGATGGTAGCCCGGTGCGTGCGGTACTG
This sequence comes from Anaerolineales bacterium, assembly GCA_037383445.1. Classification (GTDB taxonomy): domain Bacteria; phylum Chloroflexota; class Anaerolineae; order Anaerolineales; family UBA11579; genus UBA11579. The sequence continues at coordinate 9,841 of JARROY010000129.1, forward strand.
CGCCGCATAAAATAATAAAACACTCGCAAAACGCGAGTGTTTTTTGCATGACATATTCCACCCATGGGGGCGGTAGACTACTTCGATGTATTCCAGGGTGGGTGAAGTTTTTTTGTTAGACTAGAATCCAAGCCACCGGATGATTGCGTCCCCCCACCAATTATAGAACCCATAAGCCATGAAGACGCAGCAGCAGCATACCAGCACTAAAGCTCCCGCAACGATGAGTATCGTTCTTCGGTTGTCTTTTTCAGGTTTAACTTCTTCAAATTCTACGTAATCATTTTCATCCATGTTCATCAGTTACTCCTTATTATCGATTGGGGATAGATAAATTCTAACCTGATTTTAGCGTAAATTTTTATTGGCTGCCTGTTTCGCCAGTTTGCGATTTTGCCTCCGCCAGAAAAACCAGATCACCCAAGCACCAAACATGACGATCAGAACCCCCAGAACCACCGGTAAAAGGACTGCCAAGATCGACATGATGGTGGAGATAATATCCTCTAAAATGCTGACGAAGATATTGCCGGTTCCGGCGGTGGTGGCGGTTACGGCAGGACGCAGTGCGCCCGCTTTAGCGGCATGTACCCCGCCGGCCACCAGCAGACCGGCTGCCAGGGAAAGGACGGGATGGATATCTGTTAGTGTGTCCGCGCTGGCGGCGAATAAGATCGCCCCGGCGGTTGGGCGGACGATGGTTTGAATCACATCGTTGATATGGTTGACGGCAGGGATTTTGTCCGCGAAAAATTCGACGATTGAAAGCAGGAACAACAAGCCGATAATCCACCAGCTGGTCAATGCATCCCAGGGTTGGTTAAGATTGATCAGGTTGGTGAATTTGGCCAGTAAAGCCACGATCAGCATCGGAATGTAGGCGTTCAAACCGGCTGAGGCAGATAATCCGAAAGCAGAAAAAATTCCTTCCATAGTTGTTCCCTTTGGCGTTTTGGCGGTCCTTAAATTTGCGCAAGGCCAAACTCGAAAGTTTTGAATATTATACTCAAAAAATTAGCCCGGGCCGTTGGTGAACGAATCTCGCCTTTGGAGGCAGGAAAATCATATCAACCAATATTGAGGTGAAATCCTTCCCAGGTACCTGTCAACCAGAAGCGGCCAAAATCGAAAAGGCCGATATGTAAAAAGGCAACGATTACCCCCGCAAGCAGCCATGGAACCAACTGGTTGAAGTGCTCAACCACATTTTCTCCGCCAAAAATGACCATTGTAATCATCGTGTACAGCATCACCAACAGCACGATGCTCCCCAGGACGCTGATGAATGTGAAGGGAAGCAGAATTGCCGGCTGCTCCGTCAGGATCAGGGCTGATGCAGTGTAGCCTACCGCCACCATCCCGGCGAACTGTTTCCAATTTGTGAAATAGGGCTGTGGGGAATAGCTCTTCCAGATGGTTTGGTTGAAGGTCGGCAGGATGATCACTGCCATGGTCAGCCCCATCCCTGTCCCGGTGAGTAAGCGAAGCGTGTTGTTTGGCTCGTACAGCAGACTATGTTGCAGAAACAGTTTTGCCGCTGAATTTGTCCCATCGATGCCAAACGCGATAAAAAATGCCCCTAAAACGAAGAGGATCTTTTTATCAGGCCAGGCAGTACGCCTGCGGCCTAATCCCAACTGGAAGAGGATGCCTAAAAAAGCACCCATATACATACCGGTACAGCGGGCGCACAGCGAGATCGGCTGCCCGTTGATTTTGAAAGAGCGCTCAGATATTTGATGGCATAGTGCATAACCGACCGCATCGGCTTTGCCCATCCATCCGGGAGGAGTATTCAGCAGCCAGGCCGTCAGAATCACCACAGCCACAATCCCCAGCAGCCATTTTGCCGGCATACGGTCGAAGAGCGTTGTATCTCTTTTGGGGACAATCTCAGATGGCAGGGCTTCGTTTTGCGTCATGGTTAGGTGTATTCCTGTTGCAAGTTGCTAGATTGTATCATTTAATTTGATCCCATTGGTGAAGGCCTTCCTTATGGGAGTGCAACATCCTGCGGGTTTGAGGCTTTTTCACCAGATGATCGAGTCTGTGATGAATACCTGCCGTATCGCGATACCTTCCTGAATTGCATCGTATGGTCTCAATACGCGCTGGAAAAACCCTCCAGCACACTCGACCAACTTGCTATCTGGGGTTATTTGTCAGCCCCATGCTCATTAAATGTACCACCCACTTCTTCATCATGTTAGTGGTTAATTCCAAAGGCAAAGAATCTGTCAAACTGAAATGAACACCTAGGCGGTCGAGTGCCCCAAGTGCATTTCTTGGGGTGTATCGATACCATACCAAGGATCACATCCTTATCTGTGGCCTCGATATGGCAAAAGGATTGCCGACTCGGCTACTGGAATTGTTCACAGGCGTGCACAAAATTAATCCAACTTGATGACTGATAAAACATTTTTCTAAACCATTCTGCTGGCTAGCATGAAATTTGCATCCGTATTGGAAACACACGGCGTATTTTTCGCTCGAATCTGCTCTAGAACCCACCTGCGATACGGTTTGCAAATATGTCGTAGTATTGTTATATTGGTACCTGTATGAAACGTTCATGGTTGGTGATCCCTATCTTAATGATTGTTGTGGTTGTCCTGGCGGCTGTACCCACAGTTATGCCAGTTCAAGCCTCTGTTGTGCGCCAATCTGTTACTGGAACCAGCGATTCAACGCAGCAGACCACCTCTACCCCTACCCCCACTTTGCCGCCGCCGGATTCCGCTGAATTTACCAATACCCCCACCCCGACATATATTCCTACCCCCACCCCAACCTCGATCCCCCTGG
>JARROY010000130.1:0-12278 GCA_037383445.1 Anaerolineales bacterium
ACTAGAGAATCGGTTGCTATCTGGCTATATTGATTATAGGTATTTTGCAGTTTGCTATAGTTTGAAATTATTAAGGAGAATAAGTATGGCCAGAACGAGGGATGTAACTTATAAACAGATGGTTGCGGGCATTTCGAAATTTAATCACACAGACCCTCAAAATCTTGAATATTAGAACCTCAGAAAAATTTCTAGGGCAGAGTAACGCCTTGCTTTGCCCATTTTGTTTATAAACTTTCAATGTTTAGTCGAAAATTATGGATTGAAGCCAAAACAGAGAGTATTTCATTAATTGTATCGATTCTTTTTGGCGTAATTTTAGGGGGATTAATAGTATCTCAATCTTGGCTCCTCAGCACAATTATTTCCCGGGTTTTTCAATATAATTACTCGGTTATTGATATACAGCCATTGCTGATTGGCTTGGTCCTCGTAATCCTTGGACGGGGTTTGGCTGTTTTTGGTAGAGAACTTAGTTCCGGGGTGGTTTCCATTCGTCTGCGAGCTTATTTAAAATCTAAATTGTTATCTCACCTTCAGGGGATTAGTCCATTGTATCTAACATCTGAAAGGGCTGGGGAACTGTCAACTACTTTAATCCAAGGTGTAGATCGTCTGGATTTGTACTTTCGAGCTTACCTTCCGCAATTGTTTATATCCACTTTGCTCCCACTTTTAATTCTATGGGTGGTTTTCCCAATAGATTGGATCAGTGGAATAATTTTATTAGTGACAGCGCCGCTAATCCCGTTATTTATGGTTTTGATTGGAAAACAGGCGGAGAAGGAAACCGTCCGACAATGGAAATTACTTCAGATTTTAGGAGGGCATTTTCTTGAAGTTCTTCAAGGTCTTAATACCTTGAAAATATTTGGTCTAAGTAAAAAACAGAGCGAAATTATAAGAAATGTAAGTGATCGATATGCACTGGTAACCCTAAAGGTATTGAGGATTGCATTTTTATCAGCTTTAACCATGGAAATGTTGGCGACAATCAGCACCGCCATAATTGCGGTTCAGATAGGAATACGGCTATTGTATGGGCAGATAAGCTTTTTTCAATCCCTGTTTATCTTACTATTGGCGCCAGATTTTTATTTCCCGCTCCGTCAATTAGGGGCAGCTTATCATTCAGGAATGGAGGGAATTCAAGCGGCAGAAAGAATTTTTGAAATCTTAAATATCCCAACAATGGGATCAACAGGTAATGTTGCTCAAACTAGGTACAATCATATTTCCCGTTCACCAGACATTCAATTCAATAATGTTTATTATTCTTATCAAAATGGAGACAGAGTGTCATTGGACGGAATTGAACTTCATATTTCTCCTAATCGTATTACAACTTTAGTTGGTCCTACAGGGTCTGGGAAAAGCACAATCCTTTCCTTGTTATTAAAGTTTATTTCCCCAGACAAAGGCATGATAACAGTTTCAGGAACTGATCTTCAAGCAATTAACAGCAAAGATTGGAGGAGCCAGGGTGCGTGGGTTCCGCAGTTTCCATATTTGTTTAATGATACTGTTATGGCAAATCTGTTGATTGCTAAACCATCTGCAAGCACCACAGAGATTATCACGGCAGCAGAAAGAGCTCACCTGCACTCAATTGTGTCGGATCTTCCGGATGGATATAACACATATATTGGGGAAGGTGGGTCGAGGCTGAGTGGAGGACAAGCACAAAGAATAGCGATAGCACGGGCTTTATTAAAAAATTCTTGGCTTCTCCTGATGGATGAACCCACAAAAAATTTGGATATAGAAACAGAGGAAATCATCAGTGATGCTTTAGAGCAGTTAACAAGCAACAAAACTGTTTTGATCATAGCCCATCGTTTATCCACAATCCGAAAATCCGATCAAATCGTGGTTCTTAACAAAGGAAGAGTTGTCCAAGTGGGATCACCAGAAAAATTAGAAACAGTTGGTGGTTTGTATAAAGATTGCATATAGGGTTAACCAACTTCCATGAATATTCTTGAACAATTGATTAAATTAATGTCACCATTTAGAAAAATGGTTCTCCTTGCGATTATATTAGGTTGGGCAACTGCAATTAGCTGGATCGCATTAATTTCAACATCATCTTACTTAATATCCTATGCATCCCTTCAACATCATCTTACTTAATATCCTATGCATCCCTTCGCCCAAGTATTGCAGCGATCCAATTGGCGATTGTTGGAGTCCGGTTTTTCGGTTTATCACGTGGGGTTTTTCGATATTTTGACCGCCTAATTTCCCATTCTGTTACCTTTAAGCTGCTCGCTAACCTGCGGGTATGGTTATACAAGAAGATTGAGTCACTTTCGTTTATTGATTTCCAGGCACTGCAAAAAGGGGATCTGTTGAGTAGGATTTTGGACGATGTGGAAGTCCTGCAAGAATTTTATGTTCGCGTTCTAGGTCCAACTGTCATAGCTCTGCTTACCTCTATCTCAGTATTTTTGTTTTCTTATCATTGGTCTGTAAAAGCTGCCTTGGTAATAATGGGATTCCATCTAATTTTAGGAGGATTCGTACCATTATTGATTCGACGTATTTCAAGAAGAGATTCTATTCTCTTGGGACAAACTAAATCAAAATTCTCAATTCATGCACTCGACATCATTCACGGTCAACCGGATATTATTGCATTTGGACAGACAGCACACTTTTTCAACGAAGCGCAAAAAATAATTGATGATGAGAAAGGGGCCGAAGCAAAAATGAACCATTTCATAAGCATTAGCTCCGGCTTTGTATCGATAGTAATGGGTTTAATAAGTATCCCGCTGTTTATCATACTTATCCCGGAGATAAATTCTGGTTTTCTAGACGGAAAAATTCTAGCAGTTCTAATATTAGGGTCTTTGGCTTCCTTTGAGGTAATTATGACCTTGCCAAGTTCTTATCAAAATATGGATAAAACGATTATTGCTGGAAACAGGTTGTTTGAAATAATTAATAAACCTCCCCAATCTAGATTTAGTGATAAGAAAAATCTTGAATATAAAAAGCCAAGTTTTGAATTTAAAAATATCAACTTTTCGTATAGTCAAAATCTGATTGTAAAAAACCTCAGTTTTTCACTCCCTTTTCAGAAAAAATTAGCTATTGTTGGAGATAACGGATCTGGAAAAACCACAATTGCTAACTTGATCATGGGATTTATTGAACCTAGCACTGGAAAAATTCTGTTAAATGGACAGAACACAAAAAATCTTAATTGCTCTGATCTGTTAAATTTAATAAGTTATGTTCCACAAAATGCTTTTATTTTTAATGGGTCGATAGAGGAGAATATTCGACTAGGTAAACCAACAGCAACGCAGGGTGAGATCTATGAGGCAGCCCAAAAGGCTATAATTCATGATTTCATCCTTGGTCTTCCAGATGGATACCAAACGATGGCCGGGGAATTTGGGGCATTGCTCAGCGGAGGGGAGCGTCAGAGGCTTGTGATTGCTAGAGCGATCCTTAAAGATGCACCACTTTTCATCCTTGATGAGCCTTTTACGAACTTAGACCGTATTACAATTAAATTGCTTTCTCAATCGCTAATGCAAATAGTCAAAGATCGAAGTTTGCTTTTAATTACGCATCAATTAATTGGTTTATCTGCTATGGATGAAATAATTTTACTTCAAGGTGGGAAGATTATTGAACGCGGAACAGAAAAAGAGTTAATGGTTCAAAACCATACATATAGAAAACTGCTGGAATTACAGCAGGATATAATTTCAGATTAAGAGGAAATTATTTAAAGTTTTACGCCAAGATCGTTTCCATCATTGAGGCGACAGCCTGGTACACAGGTGAATTGTCTCCCAAATCGACAAGAGGTTTACCTTCAAATTCGAATTCCATCAGGGTTTCATCGGCTGGGATTACCCCCAAAAATTTTGCATTTAGCTGTTTAATTTTATCCAAAATTGGCTTTGGCGGTTGCTCTGGTGTTCGATTAAGTATCAGATAAGAGTTTTCGATATTGATACTTAGCTCCTCCTGCATCTCAAGTATACGCTCTGCAGCTACGATACCTCTTAGAGTAGGATCAGAAACAATTAATAAATGTTGGACATCTCTGGTGGTTCGACGACTTAAGTGCTCCATCCCTGCTTCATTATCTATGACAATATAACTATAATTTTTGCTGATATTGTCAATCACATCTCGTAGGTTATGGTTAACAGCGCAGTAACATCCTGGACCTTCACCACGTCCCATTGCAATCAAATCGAAGCGATCACCTTCGGATAATGAAGATTGGATTTCATAACTTAGATAGTCGTGTTTACTTAATCCACCTGGCATTGATCCCATGGCGGCGCCTCCCTGGCTTAGGGAGGATTTAACTTGCTCCAACATACCCTCTCTGATATCTCCAACCGTCCATTCTAGTTTTAAACCTAAAACCATATTTAAATTACTGCTGGGGTCAGCATCAATTGCTAGAATAGCGCCTGGTTTATTTTGGACAAGATATTTAATTACCATACCCGCAATTGTTGTCTTACCCACTCCACCTTTGCCGGCGAGCGCGATTGTTGTTGTCATAATTATCTCTCCCGAATTATCTCTTCAATTTTATCTGCGATTTTTTCTGCTGCTGCTTTTAATTCTGGAACATGATCATAAACCGCGATTCCCAACCGGTCTGCTTCTAATACCCCCTGAACTGCTGGTAATGTTCCTAATACTGGGATTCCGGGAGAATTCTTCTTTAAAAATTCTACCTCTTCTTGATTCTGGATCTTGTTTCCGACTATCCAAAGACGTTCAAGTTTAATATCTAAAGCTAATTTTTTTATCTGATTAGCGGTTCCTAAGCTGCGCCGGGTTGGTTCTACAACAATAATCATAGCATCCACGAAATCTACAGTGGAACGGCCTAGGTGTTCTACACCAGCATACATATCTAAAATAAGAACGTCGTCTTTTCGAAACAATAGGTGGGTGAATAAGGTCTTAAGCATTGCACTTTCTGGGCAAATACAACCAGAGCCTCCTAAATCGACCGCACCCATTTCGAGTAATTTTACCCCCCGGTGAATAATACTGAATCTTTCAGGAATATCATCTACTCTCGGGTTGATGGTGAAGAATCCTCCCGAAGAGCCTGGTTTTGCACCAGTGCGTTCAAAGATTAGATCTTCCATCTCCGAAATTGGAGCGAGCTTTTCTTGAAGGTCATTTGGAACACCTAAAGCACCTGCGAGGCAGGGAGAAGGATCAGCATCAACCGCAAAAACATCTAATCCTTTATCTGAATATGCTTGTGCCAATAAAGCAGTTAATGTGGTTTTTCCTACTCCCCCTTTGCCTGAAACAGCAATTTTCATAAATAATCCTCACCAATAATTGATTTTTGATTGTTTCGGGGCAGAAAGCTCGAGGGAGGTTTTCTGCCCCATGCCAATCATTAATTATAACGCACTCTTGGTCTTATTCAGATTCAACTTTTTCATCATGAGAAGACTTAAAATCTATCGGTAATAGTCCTGCCTCTTCGACAATTCTGGGAACGATAGATTCCCAAGCTACTGGCATTAGGTGGATACCATTGACACCTTGTTTCTTTTTAATATTTTCTATTAGTTCCAAGGCGATTTGTACACCCTCTTCTTCAGCGCCATCCCCGGCAGTTTCCATCCGCTTAAGTAATTTTTCTGGGATAATAACACCAGGAACGTCATAGTGCATGTATTCTGCCATTTTTAGGCTTTTGAGAGGTGTAATTCCAATTAAGATATAAACTTTATCGAGAACTCCTCGTTTAGCCAATTCATTAAGCCAAATTTCTAAACCATCGGGATCGTAAACAAGGTTTGTTTGGAAGAATTGAGCTCCGGCATTTACTTTTTTCTGTTCTCTTAATGCCTGAAACTTAGGTTCGGAGGCGAATGGAGAGGCCGCAGCCCCTAGGAAAATTTGTGGCGGGTACTTGATTTTTCTGCCATCAAGGTATTTACCTTCGTCCCGCATTCTACGGAGGATCCATAGCATTTGAATAGAATCAATATCCAGAATATCTGATCTACCAATTGGACTTGGGCCCATACGCGCGCTGTCCCCAGAAAGACAAAGAATATTCTTAATCCCCATTGCCGCAGCGCCAATCACCTCAGATTGCAGTCCGGTTCTAGATCTGTCCCGAGCTGCAATTTGCATCACAGGCTCTGCACCATTTTCAATTGCGGTTTTGCTGCAGGCAATGCTTGACATGCGCGGGGTGGCAGATGGGCAGTCGGTAAAGTTTACTGCCGCCGTGTAATCCTTCACAAGATTGATATTCTTCGTGAGAAGACGTGTGGCTGTGCTTGAGGGTGGTGCAACTTCCGTAGTAACAACGAATTCGCCTGATCTCAACCTGCGTTCTAGCTCGGATATTGGCTCAGTATACGCTGGTGGGTGGTATTCTGAATCTCCTTCCCACCAATCAGGTTGGCGAACCGGACGGAATACAGAATCCCATATTTCTGATCTTTCAATTGGATCCCTTGAAATAACGCCCGATACCACCTTGCCAGTTCCGACTTTTTTAACTTGATTAACTACATCACCCCAGGTTTCTGTTCCAACTTTATCCCAATCCAATGGCGGGAGGACCTCGAGGAGCATTTCTTCCCTGCCCATTTTGAAGGCTCGGTCATAAATTTTATACCAAATACAAGGCCGAGTCTTGTCAACATAGCAGTTTTCAGGAGTCGAACCCCCACACGGACCATTGCGTAAGCCCTTTGGACATTCCATTGGGCAGATGAATGCAGTTTCTTGGAGCAAACAATTGCCACACATTCTGCAGCCGAATAACGGACCTTTGACAATTTTTTCGGTGGTGATCAGAAGTCTTTGACCAAAGGTCTGATCTTTGAAAGGTAAAAATGGTGGCTGCCACCTACGACCTGGAGTAATTAATGGCATATCATGCCTCCTTAGTTATTAATTTTTTATTCTTAACAGGTAGTCATATGCGCTTAGTGCCGCTTTCGCTCCTTCACCGATCGCTACTAATACCTGTTCAGCATAAATATTGGTAATATCCCCAGCTGCAAATACGCCTGGCAAGCTGGTCTGATTATAGCTGTTGATGATGATACGCCCTTGAGAATCGAGTTCGACGAGATTTTTTACCGGTTCAGTGTTTGGGATTAGCTCTTTCTCTACAAAGACACAATCAGTATCAAGTTCTTTTATTTCCATATTGGGTCCTTGAAGTGCAATGTGATTGGCAAAATCATTTCCAGATATTTTCGAAATTTTATATCCTGGAAAAATTACCACATTTTCAAGGGTTTGTAATTTTTTACCAAGTTCCCCATCAAGGATGTCGCCAGAAGGACCAATGAGATGGACGGTTTTGGCAACGGTGGACAATTCAGCTGCGGAACGCAAAGCCAAATCTCCTTCGCCAACCACAGAAGTAATCTTATCAATAAACAGTGGGGCATAGCTGATAGCTGAGTAGCAAATACCTTTGCCTACAAACTCCTTTTCCCCAGGAGTTTCTAGCCAACGCGTGCTAACCCCATTTGCTACAATTAATGACTTGGTATTAAAAACCTCTCCTGAGAGTGTCTCAACACTGTAACCTTCTGGAGTTTGGTTTACTTTAGTTACTTTATCCTTTCGATGGGCGAATTCCAAATATTCTAATTCCTGTTGGAACTTCGAAACCAACTCGCCACCCCGGATTACTTGATATTCTTGGATCCAAGGAAGCTTGAGGTGGTAATTAGTTTTCCCCCCCATGTCCATTGTAATGGTGAGCACGTTAAGTCGCTTTCGAATTGCGTAAATCGATGCAGTGAGGCCAGCTGGGCCTCCGCCAATTATGATCAGGTCGTACATTATATTTTCCTCTTTATACCGGTGCTTCTGCAATGAAGTTGTTGTCCATCATTGCCTGAGTTAAGTCACGAGAGCGTTTGATCATTGTATAAGCATTCTGGTAAAGCTCGTCATAGCTTTTTTCTAATCTTGCCAGATTGAGCTCTTGCGCTTTCATCCCAACCGCAGCTGCTTCTTTGGCGTATACTTCCCAGTCATCCATGGTTGGAATAAGATGTTCCGAATCAATTTTTTGTATATGGCCAGCAAGCGAATCCGCTGCAGCAAAGCACATCTCATCGTACAGGGTTAGCTCCAGCAAAAACTATGGGGTCTTTGGCCATTGTTTTTACCCATTCTGGTTTTATCGTCCCAGGACCAGGTTTTGAGTAGGCGATAACAACATCTGCGCCTTTCATCGCTTCTGGAATATGTCCAACCACGCCTTCTTCATTGGTGATTTGGCATAATCGCCATTGGGCAGTAAAAATAGATTTTTGTCTTTCAAAATCTTCTCTGTGTTTGCCCAAGGTTCCATCGATATCTACCATGATACATTTTGCTGGGTTAATACCCCAAGCGAAAATTAATCTTGCACAGGCAACATTGGCTGAACCGGTTCCAACAAATGCAATTTTGACATCTTCTTTCTTTTTCCCAACTACTTTGAGTGCATTGATTAGGGCAGCTAGGGTTACAGTTGCTGTGCCTTGTTGGTCGTCGTGCCAAATCGGAATTTCAGCTTTTTCACGGAGAGTATCAAGGATGCGAAAACATTTAGGTTGAGAAAAATCTTCAAGATTGACCCCGCCTAACCCGGGTTGTAGCATCAGAACTGTTTCAATGATTTTATCTGGGTCCTTAGTGTCCAGCATGATAGGGATTGCATCAACTCCACCCAAATATTTGAATAGCAATGCTTTCCCTTCCATGACAGGCAATCCAGCTTTGGGGCCAATATCACCCAATCCTAGGACCCTGGTTCCATCACTAACAACGGCGACAGTGTTCCATTTGCTAGTGTAATCGTAAACTTTTTCAGGACTTTTAGCGATCTCTCGGCACGGTTGAGCTACTCCAGGCGTATACCAAATCGCAAAATCTTGAAAACTTCGCACAGCACATTTGGGGACAATTTCAATTTTCCCCTTGTAAAAGGGATGCAGAATCATTGCATCCTCTGCTGGCTTTTTTGCTTTTGTTAAGAGAGCTTCGATGTTAATTTCATCGGTTTCTGCACTCATATCAAACTCCTAACCTAATTAAGTGGTATCAATTTTTAGAACCGATGCCAAACTGTGAGATTTGGTATTTTATTGCTCTAAATATGAATCAGCATAAATTACATGATTCATGAGGATTTGGACTGTCTTCCAAATACCAGCCTGGTCAGGATCGCTGAGATCAAATTGATCCATGGTAATTTCTTCCATGGCTGCGATCTTATCACTGACATTGAGATATGCTTTCCCAACCGGTGAGCTATCATCTCTTTGTTCAATAATCCTAATCACTTCCATCAATTCTTTGTCAAGAGGATCAGCAATCATCATTTTAAGTCCAACACCCATCAACATTGCGCAATAGACTTGGTTTATTAATGGGCGTTGTTGATTAGGAACCGCATTTGAAACATTAGATAATCCTACTGAGATATTTGGCGATGGATCCCAAACATATTGAAGTGTTCGAATCGCTCCAATTAATTCTGGGCAGTACTCCTGACAACCAGAGACAGTAAGTACTAATGGATCAATGATTAAATCGGTCATCGGAAAATCTATTTCAAGCATGCGTGGGATTAACTGCTCAACTGCGATGTTCACACGTTCATCAGCTGTGACTGGGATCATCCCTTTACCCATGGTCAGCGCAATAAGTTTTGTATTATATTCTTTGGCTACCAACGGAACTTTTTCTAACCTTTCGGGATCGGCTGAAGTAGAATTTATGATCGGTTGAGCTTTTGTAATCTTTTTTAAACCAGCTTTTATTCCATCAAGGTTGGTGGTATCAAAACTTAGTGGCACATCAACCACAGCCTGAACTGTATCGACAATCCAAGGAAATAGCTCCTCCCCGTCTTTTTTCCTCGGCCCTAAGTTCAAATCAAGTGCCTGGGCGCCAGCCTCTACTTGCTTTACAGCCATTTTTTGGAAAAATTTTGCATCTTTTTCCTTAATTGCATCCTTAACCTTGCTCGAAATGATGTGAATGTTTTCTCCGATTATGTACATTTGTTTCTCCTTATATTTCTGCTTTCAGTTTTCCAACGGTTGGGAAAAGTGAAAGATCAGTGTGGGGCAAAAATAGTGCAGACATGAATGCATCGAAAAATGTGTTGTCTGCAGATAGTTCAATGTAAGTCATTTGTTTTGCAATTTGGTCTATTCTCTGCGCTGATTGCCAATTAAGCAGAGCGTGATAACCCCCCATAATTGCAGTATTTCCGAGGAAGTGGAATTCTTCCCAGGGCATGTCTGGTAGCAATCCAATTTCAATGGCCTTTTCTACATTGATATATTGACCAAATGAGCCACCAATTAGGACTTGCTCAACGGTTTCAAGTGGAACACCAACACTTTCTGCTAATACGACATACCCGGCAAATATGGCTGCTTTTGCTCTCAGAAGGTTGTCGATATCTACATGTGTGATCACAATGTCGCTTCCATGTGAGGTTTCATCTGCAAAGGCAACTACATATTCTCCTTCGTGTGAGCCGGTACGCACCCGCGGAGTTTCCATAGAGGTGTTTATGTTTCCCGATTTGTCCACAATTCCTGCTAGGAAGAGTTCTGCTAGTAAAGAAATCAGACCACTTCCGCAGATTCCCCTTGGTTTACCTCCACCAATGACTCTAATGTTGGGTTCGTAGGTTTTGGTGTTGATCCATACCTCTTCTATAGCGCCTTTGGTGGCGCGCATTCCATCGATGACTCCTGCACCCTCAAATGCTGGTCCTGCAGAACAAGCGCAGGTTACCAGCCAATCCTTGCTGCCCAAAACCATTTCACCATTTGTGCCAATATCCATGAAGAGGGTATTCTTTTCTGTATCCGCAATGCCAGATGATAATGCTCCTGCTGTGATGTCAGCACCCACATAGCTGGCAACACATGGCAAGATTTGAATACTTGCTTCGGGATGAATGTTGAGGTTTAAATCCGATGCAGTGATGGGGGGCATATGGGTTGCAGTGGTGATGAATGGGCTTAACCTGATGCTGCTAGCGGGAATATTCAAAAGTAAGTGAAGCATGATGGTATTCCCGACAACAGTCGCTTTGAAAATCTCTTCTGGTTTCGCCTTCACGCGTTTGCAAGCTTGATTAATCAATTGATTGATCGTATTGATTACTAAGTTTTGCATAACACCCTGGTTATGATCTTTGCTGTCGTAAATGATCCTTGAAATTACATCTTCACCATGTTGAATTTGTTGGTTGTATTCTGCTACTTGCGCATGAACCTGCCCGGTAATGAGGTTGGTCAGCCACACAGATACCGTCGTCGTGCCGATATCTATTGCACATCCCCAAAGAGGTTTTTCTTTTGGAAAATGAATCGGGTAAAGTGCTATAAGACGGTTTGGAAAGTTTGATTCTTCCGGTGGAACTTCTAAGATTGCGGAAACTTCCCAACCGCCTTCTCTTAACACAGTTCCAATTTGCTGCAAAAGAGATAAGGAGATTTGGGGATTGTGTATGTTTTCTGCCTGGCGTAAAGAACGTTGTAATCGAGACCAATCATCAGTTTGATCTTCCATAGAAGGTGGATCAATAGTCAAATTGATCCGTTTGACAGTTTGATGGATTTTATAATTGTATCCTTCAGGAATACTTACCTGACGGGCAGTAAGATCAGTAACGAGTCGACGTTCGACTTTTTCTTGTGGAGGTATATTGACTCGCAAATCTCCTTCAACAATAGATTGGCAGGCTAATGCATAGCCTTGTGCAATATCCTGTTGGGTAAGGCGAAGAGAACTGCGGCGTCTGGCATTCCCTTCGAGGATTTTTACAGTACAGCGTCCGCAGCGTCCCTGACCACCACAAGGTTGATTAAGAGTCAGTCCTGCCTGAATGGCAGCTTCTGTTAAAGTTGAACCGGTTGGAACTTCAACTTGTATGTTTTCTGGAACAAATGTAATTATGTGATTCCGGTTCATTTTGTAATCTTTCGATTTTTAAGATGTTAAAGCGCTTGCTTCAGGAAGGCTGGAAGGTCCACAGCTTCTCGTGGGCCTACCTTGATCTCCCAACCAGGCAATTCTTCTTCAAGTTCACCAGAAATAACCGCGACGTGGCCAGGGATTATGATCTTCTTTTTGTTGATTTTGCTTTCAACATCAAATTGTTTTACATCCTTAGCAATTTGTTCTGCATCAAAATTTCCTGCCGCCCAAGCAGTAAGGACTGACATTCCTTCTGCATCTGCTACCAACAGCCAACCTGGTTGACC
>JARROY010000131.1:0-6079 GCA_037383445.1 Anaerolineales bacterium
GTGAAACGATTCTACATTATAAAATATTAGAAAAACTCGGCGAAGGAGGGATGGGGGTGGTCTATCTTGCTGAGGACACCAAACTTGAGCGGAAAGTTGCAATAAAATTTCTGCCGCATTACATCGCAATAAATTCAGAAGAACGGGAAAGATTTAAGATAGAAGCAAAAGCTGCAGCTGCTTTGAATCATCCTAACATCGCAACTATATATGCTATTGAAGAATCAAAGGATCAAATATTTATTGTGATGGAATACATTGATGGGATTGAGTTAAAAGATAAAATAAAATCAGGTTCAATTCCAACGAATGAAGCGATCAATATTGAAAAACAGATTGCCGAAGGATTAGAAGCTGCGCACAAAAATGGAATTGTTCACAGAGATATAAAATCTCAGAACATAATGATCACGAATGATGGTAAAGTCAAGATAATGGATTTTGGTTTAGCTAAAGTAAAAGGTGATACGCAGATAACAAAAATTGGTTCTACTGTTGGAACTGCAGCGTATATGTCCCCTGAACAGGCAAAGGGGGAAGAACTTGATGAACAAACAGATATATGGTCTTTTGGGGTCGTTATTTATGAAATGTTAACTGGGAAACTTCCATTCAAAGGTGATTATGATCAGGCGGTTATCTATTCTATTTTAAATGAAGAAATTGAACTCAACATAGATGTCGTGAATGAGTTAAAAATTATTATGAAAAATGCTCTTGCTAAGAAGAAAGAAAATAGATATAAGTCTGTTGAGAAAATACTATCGGATTTAAGATATCTGAATAATGAATCTTTATCTAAGTCCTTTGCACAAACTTCATACGTACCATCCGCTTCAAAAAATAAAAAGTGGATATTACCTGCCACAGTTATTAGTATCATTACGATTATTGTAGTCATGTTTTTCTACTTTATGAATAATACTGAAGATGAAAAAACTACAGAAAAGAAAATGATAGTCGTTCTTCCATTTGAAAACTTAGGCACATCTGAAGATGAATATTTTGCAGATGGTATAACAGGTGAAATAACCAGCAAACTCTCGGGAATTTCCGGATTGGGTGTTATTGCACGATCAAGTGCTATGCAATATAAAAACACACAAAAATCATTGAAGCAAATTGGCGAAGAATTGGGTGTACAGTACGTGCTTGAAGGCACGGTTCAATGGGAAGAACTTTCTGATGGTAAAACAAGAATTCGGGTTAACCCTGAATTGATAAATGTTGAAAATGCTACTCAGATGTGGTCTAAACCTTATGAAGCAGAATTCTCAAGTGCGTTTACTCTGCAATCCGAAATAGCTTCAACAGTTGCTGAGGCTATGAACTTAAAGTTACTTATTTCTGAACAGAATAATCTTCAAAATAATATTACAAATAATCCGGAAGCTTATGATCTTTATTTAAAAGGGGTATTCTTTTCACAGGATATTTCAAATGAGAAGAATCAGAGAATAGCCGAAGAAATGCTTGAAAATGCAATTGAACTAGATGATCAATTTGCAGAAGCATATGCTAGATTATCAACAGTCGAATCAAACTTGTATTGGTCTTATTTTGATCGATCGAAAGAAAATTTAAGAAAGTCAGAAGACAACGCTAAAAAAGCTTTGCTCATAAATGATAAACTTCCCGAGGGACATGTTGCAATGGGAGATTATTATTATCATGGAATTCTGAATTATGAGTTAGCTCTCAAAGAATATCGAAAAGCTTTAGAGCTTAACCCAAATCATATAGATGCAATTAATGGAATCGCCTTTGTTTTGAGACGACAAGGTAAAATGGATGAAACAATTGAATATTTAAAGAAAACATTTGAGCTTAATCCAAGAGATTATCAAACCCTTTTCTCTTTAGGTGAAACATATATTCTATTAAGGAAATATAAAACTGGTGTTCAGTTTATCAATAAAGCAAATTTGTTAGCCCCGGAAGCTATTATTCCTTATAACACTAAAGCCATGAGTTTTTTACTTGAAGATGGAGATACAAAAAAAGCACGTGAAGTTGTTTTAAAAGCTCTTGAAAGTAAGATAGGTTTAGATGATCATTCGTTTATTAATACTCTTTATTTATGTAACATATTTGATGGCAACTTTACGGAAGCCTTAAAAATAATTAAAGGCATTAAAGAAGCTGATGACCAGTTTTATTATAAACCAGAAGATTTATACGTAGCTGAAGTCTATGATTTTATGAACAACAAAAAACTCGCTGAAGAGCATTACAAATCTGCAATAAAAATATTATCAGAGAAAATTAAACAAAATCCCGATGATTCAAGGTTATATAGCTCGATAGGTATTTGTTATGCAGGTCTTGGTAAGAAAGAAGAGGCAATCCAAAATGGCAAACGTGGTTATGAGTTGTTACCTATTTCACGTGAAGCCTGGCGAGGCTCATTTCGTTTAGTCGATCTTGCACAAATTTATACAATGGTTGGCGAACAGGAATTAGCACTTGATGCAATTGAAGAACTACTTAATAAACCGACGGATGCCTTATCTCTTTCTTATCTCAAATTTGATCCCACTTGGAAACCATTAGGAGGAAATCCACGCTTTAAAAAACTGATTAAGGATTATTAGGTGTTTGATAATGATGGGTGAAACAATACTTCATTATAAAATCCTGGAAAAACTTGGAGAATTCAATCTCGTGCCAGAAAGAAAAACGAATGAGACATCGTTCCAATTTAATTTTAATTATAGGTTATTATGATGACGGGTCAAACAATATTACACTATCGTATTCTTGAAGAGCTTGGACGAGGCGGAATGGGTGTGGTCTATCTTGCGGAGGATACTAAGTTAGAACGTAAGGTTGCAATAAAATTTCTCCCGCATTACATATCAATTAATTCAGAAGAACGTAAAAGATTTAAAGTTGAAGCAAAAGCTGCAGCCGCGTTAAACCATCCTAATATTGCAACAATCTATGCAATAGAAGAATACGAGGAACAACTGTTTCTCGCCATGGAATACATCCAGGGTAATTCACTGGCAGAATTGGTTACCAATCCCCTTACTTTAGAAACAGCAATCGATACAGCCATTCAAATCGCAGCCGGCTTGCAAACGGCTCATGAAAAAGGGATTGTTCATCGCGATATTAAAAGCGCAAACATTATGATCACCGATAAGGGCGTAGTAAAGATCATGGATTTTGGTTTGGCTAAGCTGGCCAACCGAACAAAAATGACCGTTCAAGGTGCGACATTGGGGACGGCAGCTTATATGTCTCCGGAACAGGCACGCGGCGAGGATACCGACCATCGCTCCGACATCTGGTCCGTTGGTGTGGTTTTATATGAAATGATCTCCGGGAAATTGCCTTTTAAAGGTGATTATGAACAAGCTGTCATTTATTCAATACTAAATGAAGAGCCCGAACCACTGACAGCGTTACGATCCGGTTTACCGATTGAGATCGATAACATCATTTCAAAAGTCCTGGCAAAAGATCCCGGTGTTCGCTACCAGCATATCGATGAATTACCTGCTGACCTGAAAACGTTACTTAGTGATACATCCACATCATTACAGCGATCGTCTCTTCGGTCCAGGGTCCTTGAAAAGAGAGTAACCAATCTGCACCTATCATGGCTGGTAGCTGTGTTCGTTGTTGGTGCGCTTTTGGGATATGGAACATTTACTGCTTTTAAAAAGGGAATCGATCCATCAAATCTGCCGATTCGAAATCTAAGTATTCTGTTGCCGAAAGAAGCGCTTTTATTACCTGTAGGCAGGGCGCCTTTAGGTGTTGGACAACCAGCTTTGGCATTATCTCCCGACGGTAAACGATTGGTTTATATTGGTGATGTAAAAGGAGTACCATATTTGTTTGAACGGCGCATGGAGGCAAATGATGTTCGCAAATTACCGGGGACAGATGGTGCATATATGCCTTTCTTTTCACCCGACGGTCGCTGGGTAAGCTTTTTCGCTGACGATGCTCTGAAAAAAATTGATCTCCAGAGCGAGGGAATTCCGGTGACATTATGCGACGCACCAGATGGTAGAGGTGCAACCTGGGCCGATAACGATGCGATTTATATTGTGCTAAACCAGGGTTCTTCTATTTATAAAGTTTCTGCTGGTGGTGGTGTGTTAGAAAAAGTACCTATAAAATCTGATGCTGGTGTTAGTTATCCTGAAATGTTACCGGATAATCGGCATTTGCTGGTATCAATAGGTAATGACATTGGAGTAATCGATACAGAAACTGGCGAAACATCGATTTTGATAAAACAGGGGAATTACCCAATGTATTTGGGTGAGAATATCCTGGCATTTGGCCGCCAAGGTCAATTGTTCGCCACCCGCATAAACGTGAATACAAACTCACTCATCGGCACGCCTATCCCGGTATTGAATAATGTTCGCACAGAATCATTACGCGGTTGCACGCAGGCTACCTTCGCTAACGATGGGACCCTGGCATACGTTGAGGGACAATCCGCTGATAACGGGCAGTTAGTTTGGGTCGACCACCAAGGAAGAGAGACCTTGCTGGATTTTCCTGCGGATTACTACGGGACATTCAGGCTGTCTCCAGATGGTAAAGAGTTGGCTATCACCCGGTTTGAAGATTTTAGCTCAAACATATGGATATATAATCTTGATCAAGGTTCCCAGTCACGATTTACTAATGAAGGTTATGCTTACGATCCAGTTTGGAGTAAGGACGGTAAAAAATTGATCTTTACACGTAGAACAACCGACGGCTCGGGACTAGAACTGTTGATCAAGGGCCGCAATATGTCTGAAGAAAAATATATAAGTAAAAACAAAGATATACGGTCATATGATTTGTCACCGGACGGTAATTTGCTATCAGTATACTATCGTTCACGGAACCGCGATTTTAATATCGGTGTCCTGCCCATATCAGGCGAAGATTCTCTGGAAGCAGCTACTGATTCACCATCCCTAGATTGGGGTGCTTCTTTTTCTCCGGATGGTCGATATCTGGCATACACGTCTGACCAGACTGGCCGGTCGGAAGTATTTGTAACCACCTACCCACCAACCAGACAACGCTGGCAAGTATCATCCGCGGGTGGGGAGGAACCCCAATGGGCTCCTGATGGCAAAGAATTGTATTTTAGCAAGGGTCGCATTTGGTATCGGGTACCGGTTAGCCTATCACCAGGTTTTTCTTCCGGAAAACCGGGAGTAATGTTTGAAGGATCTTACCTCAACGTCGGCGGACTTGGATATAATGTCTCCCCGGATGGTGAACGTTTTTTATTATTACTGGGTTCGGATATGCGAACGACTGATCGTATTGAGATCATCCAGGGATGGCGTGATGTCCTAGAAAAAATGTTACCAAAGGATTATTAATTACAGATTGAGATGTTTAATGATTAGTGAACAAATCCTTCATTACAAAATATTAGAAAAGTTAGGAGAAGGGGGTATGGGTGTGGTATATCTTGCAGAGGATACAAAGCTTAAACGTAAAGTTGCCATAAAGTTTTTACCCCATCACATCTCCGCAAACAAAGAAGAAAGAAAAAGATTTGAGATCGAAGCTCAGGCCGCAGCTTCATTGAACCATCCGAATATTGCTACCATACATGCAATTGAAGAAGCTGAGAATCAATTATTTATTGTAATGGAATATATAGACGGGCAAGAACTGAAAACCATATTAAGGGAGAATAAGAATACATCGTTGCATATTAAAGAAACAATAAATTACTCAATGCAGATTGCCGAAGGACTGGAAGCTGCTCATCAAAAGGGCATTGTCCATCGTGATATAAAATCTCAAAACATTATGATCACCAATGAGGGCAAAGTTAAGATAATGGACTTTGGGCTGGCACAGATAAGTGGAAGGTCACTGCTAACAAAAGTTGGGAGTACAATTGGAACTGTTTCCTATATGTCTCCGGAACAGGCACGGGGAGAAGCGGTTGATCATCGAACAGATATCTGGTCTTTTGGTGTTGTACTCTATGAAATGATAACTGGGGAATTGCCATTCAAAGGGGAATATGATCAGGTTATTTTATATAATATCAACATGGAAGAACCGGAGCCAATTATTAATTTTTCTTCCG
>JARROY010000132.1:0-17939 GCA_037383445.1 Anaerolineales bacterium
CCCTAGTTGGCGGCACCTCTCCCTGCAGGATTACCTCGACCTGATCTCCCGCGTGGGGGAGGAGGTCTACCGTGTGCTGCGGCCGGGCGGGCGCTATGCGGTCAACATTGCCAACCTGGGGCGCAAGCCGTATATCCCGCTGACGGCCTTTTTCTACCAGGTGCACCTGGCACTTGGTTTCCTGCCGATGGGGGAGATCATCTGGCAGAAGGCGCGCGGCGCCAGCGGCAGCACAGCCTGGGGCAGCTGGATGAACGCTAAATCCCCCCGCTTCCGCGACCTGCACGAATATATTCTGGTCTTTGCCAAACAATCTTTCTCGCGTCCAGACCGGGGGGAAAACGACATCGAGAAAGAGGAATTTATGGCCGGGACGCTTTCGGTGTGGGAGATTCCGCCCGCATCGGCCAAACGCATCGGCCACCCGGCACCGTTCCCGGTCCCCCTGGTGGATCGATTGGTGCGTCTGCTCTCCTACCGCGGGGACGTGATCCTGGACCCATTCCTCGGTTCCGGCACGACAGCAGTTGCCGCGCTCAATGCCGGACGGCATTATGTCGGCTACGAGGTCAACCCGGAGTACATCTCCCTGGCTGAGCAACGAATCGCCCGGGAGGGTGTTGATTAGAGTTAAATAAAGTTCGCCAAATTTTCAAATCTATATGTGATACACTCTGTTTTATTCCAAATTGCCAATGAGGAGGCATTATGGCCGCGGATATTGTTGTTGAAGGAGTCAAAGCCGAGACCAAACCTGGCAGAGCAAAAACTTTAGTTGCCTTATCTTTTGGATATTTTATCGATCGCGGGGAGGAGCAGGCCATTTCGGTGCTGTTCCCCACCTTGCAGCAGTTGTGGGGGCTGAGCTACACCAACCTGGGAACCATCGGCACGATCCGCACCCTGCTGCAGGCTATCTTTACCCCGTTTTGGGGATTCATCGCAGACCGATACTCGCGTAAAAAAGTGATCATGTTCGGCACCGGCTTGTGGGGCTTGTGGACGCTGGTGTGCGGGCTGACCAACAGCTATACTCAGCTGCTGGTCGTGCGGGGTGTGGCAGGGATAGGCCTGGGTTGCCTGATGCCGGCTACCTTTTCTCTGATCTCGGATACCTTCCCACCTGAGCGGCGCGGCCGGGCATTGGGTCTGCTGGAAGGGATGGGGATTTTCGGCATCGTGGTAGGCACTTTGGTGCTGGGGATGCTCGCTACCCCCGACCTGTGGCGCTGGGGGTTCATCTCATTGGGCTTGTTCAGCGCTATTTCCGGATTGATGGTCTGGTACCTGGTGGATGAACCAGTGCGCGGCGCAGCCGAACCAGAGCTCCAAGGCAAAATTACCGCTGAAGCAGCCGCTGATTACCGGATTGAGATCTCCGATGTGCCCAAAGTGCTGCGCATCCCGACCATCTGGGTGGCGATCCTCCAGGGAATGGCCGGGACGATGCCCTGGGTGATCCTGGGACTGTATTTTATTACCTGGCTGGTCAACGACCGCGGGCTGGATTGGCTGGTCAACGACCGCGGGCTGGACGAGTTCGGCGCTACCGTCGCTTTCGCCGGGATTGTGATCGGGACGGTTATCTCCAACATTGTCGGTGGGATCCTCGGTGATTATGCCGAAAAGGTTAATCCCAAATACGGCCGGACTATCATCGGTCAGATCTCGATTATCAGCGGCATCCCGCTGAGCTACTGGCTGCTGACCGGGACGGAAGATTGGCCTTTGGGTGGTTTGCTGGCCTTATCGCTGGTGACGGCGTTGATGATCAGCTGGCCGGGCAAGGGGGCGAAAGAACCAATGATGCAGGCGGTCACCCCACCGGAATTACGCAGCGTGGCTTATTCGGTAGTGGCGATCATCGAGAACGGCTTTTCAGCGTTGGTGGCAGTCTTTGCCGGCTGGCTGGCAGATAGGATCGGTCTGACTGAGGCGATGGTCTGGACGATTCCGGTGCCGTGGATTGTATGTGCGGTGATCTTTTCGTTCTTTTATCTCACCTACCCGCGTGATTCCGCCAAGATGCACCAGGAGATGGCAGAACGTGCCAGGAGAATCGAAGGATAAAATCGATTCTTTGTGACAAATCCGTGAATTTCGCGCAGATTTGCCACATGAATTAAACAATATTTCTACCTGTGGATTCTACAATATTTCCAGGCCCGGAGAATATTTGGCCGCTTGGCTAAATTTCTCGCTATTCGTAAAGGAGAAAAAATGCCTGGAAACACTTTTCCCAAAGATGGTAAGAAAAAGAAAGCCCCAAAAAGCGGTTCCAAAAAATCGGATAAGAAGAAGAAAAAGAAGTGAACCCGATGTAGGTGATGAATTGAAGCGAGACCCCGTGATCGGGGTCTCGCATTTAGTTTAAGACCGTATTTTTGGAAAATACCGGTTGGTCGTTTGCATATAAGCTTGGTATTCCTCTCCAAACGTCTCGAGCAAACGCTGTTCCTCCAGTGGAGTGCGCAGCGCCAGCGGAATGAAGGTGAGTATACCCATTGTGAGGATGAACCAGTTTGCCGCGGCCACCGCAATAGCGATTATCATTACTGTACCAAAGGAATACAGCGGGTGTCTGATCCAGCGGTAAGGGCCATTGGTGACCAGGCTATGCTGCTTGCGGATCGAGACGGTAGGGGTGATGTTGCTGCCAAGGCTGCTGAACAGCCAGTAGAAAGCCGGCACAAGCAGTCCCATCACGCCAATTGCCGCCCACCGGAGGGAGGATGCCAGGGAGATTTGTGCCCAGCGCATCGCGGGTGGATAGATCAGGTAGACCAAGATGCTGCCATACATCAGCAGGGCACCGATATTGCGTAAATTTAGCAGGGTTTGATTTTCTTCTGCGAAGGTGGTTTTTTGGTCTTTGCGATCCGCTTTCCGGCGGTAATATCCGGAGATCGAAATATTCGCCAGCATAAACAGGAATATCAGGGTTCGAAAAATGTTTTCTTGTGACATGGGGTATCCTTATTAATAATATTTAGTATTAACTAAATTTATAATATATATTACCTAAATTGTCAAGTTATAATTCTATGAAATGGATTATCAATCCAAGGTGAAAAGTATTAGCGCTGCAAACCGCTGCTGTCGATGCAGTTGATGATCTCTGTTGGAAATCCTGAATCTTTTGCCCAACCCAGGATTTGCGCCCAGTCTTTATCGGAAAAGGTGAAGATTTCGTCGCAGATGATCTTGGGCTCAAATAATTCCCACCCGTGGCAGTTGGGCATCACATGGTCAGCCAACCATTTCCCGGTTTGATGGATTTCGACTTCGGTGGCGGTCTTATCCGGAATCAGCGGTGTCCGTACGACCAGCCTGGTAGGAGGGCGGATCTCCTGGCTCACCTTCTCTAAATTTTCAAGGATCAAGCTGTTTCCATAGATTTGGCCAATTTTTTCAGCGGTGCTGTAATTTTGCTTCAGGGTTTTATGGAGCAAGTCCCCGGCGGTGGTCCTGTTCCCGAGCATTTGCAATGACATTGAGGGGCATTCTTTGACGCAGTCGCCGCAGGCATCGCATTTCTCATGGTCAATCTGCAGCCCATCATCGGTGATGTGCAGACATCCTTTGGGGCATACCTCGCCGCACTGCTGACAGTAGAGGCAGTTATCAGGCTTCCAGGTCAGTTCCGGTGCTGTGGTATGGTGGAGGGAAGAATTTCTCCACAGGACGGGCAGCGGATGACCTTTGAGCACGATGTGGGTATCAATTTTTTCACCTTTGAGTAATGGAAGGTGATCAACCGACAGTACGGTACCCTGAGGAGCTTGCATCATGTCGAAAGAGTGGTTTTTATCCTGGTTCATCGTGCGGGTCTATTCTTACCTCAGATTTAAAGCTTGAGGGATGCCTCTTTAGTTTGGTGGTGCTGAATAATAATGGTGCTCTTGTTCCAAGACTTTTTGTGCCAATCCGACAGCGCCCAGCACCCCTGCCCGGCTGCCGAGACCAGGGGGGACAATATATTCCTCAATGTTTTCTTCTAAGTTGGGGTGGATGAGATACCCGTTCAACCGTTCCTTTACGCAGTCCCGGATCATGGGAAAGAGCCAACTGGCATTCATCACCCCGCCGCCCAGGATGATCTTTTGCGGTGAGAGGGTCAGGATATAGTTGATTAATGCCTCGGCAAGATATTGTGCTTCGAGCTTCCAGGCGGGATGACCTTCTGGAAGGGTCTCGGCGGGGTTGCCCCAGCGAGCCTGGATGGCAGGGCCGGAAGCCAGACCCTCGAAGCAGTCCTGGTGAAAGGGGCAGAGTCCTGCAAAGGGGTCTTTAGTGCGGTCGTGTGGAATGAGGATATGCCCGGTTTCGGGGTGGGTCTGGCCGTGAAGTAGGCTGCCGTTCGCCATCACACCGCCACCGATGCCAGTGCCGACCGTCAGGTAAAGAAAGGTGTCCAAACCTTGCGCCGCTCCCCAGAGATACTCGCCGTAAGCCGCCCCATTGACGTCCGTATCCAGCAGTATCGGCAGTTCAAAGGCTTGTTTAAATGGGGAGAGCAGATCGGTATTTTCCCAGCCTTTTTTGGGGGTGGATTTTAAGAAGCCAAAAGTTTGTGATTGGGGGTTGAGGTCCAGCGGCCCGAAAATTGCCAGCCCGAGGGCGGATAGCTTCCCGTCGCATTTCTGGTGGAAGAAATCGATTGCATTTGAGAGGGTTTCTTGGGGGGTTGTGGTCTCGATTCGGGTTTCTGCGATGATTCGGTCCGGAGAATAAGCCAGGATGCAGTTAAATTTTGTTCCCCCGCCTTCTATGCCGCCTAATAAGGGCTGCTCAGTTAAGGAGGTCGGCATGTGTCCTTTTTCCGTAACCATTATCGCCAAACTGCTAATTGGTGGGGTTGTTTTTATCTAACCATTCCCGGATTTTTTGTTTCAAATCGTTTGGGTGAATGGGTTTTGAGATATATTCATTAATTCCGGCTGCCATTGCTCGGCTGCGGATGTCGTCCTGATTGGCGGAGGTAAACATAAGGATCGGGATATGACCCAACTCGGGATCGTTTTTCATCGCTTTACAGATTTCAAGCCCATCCGCACCTGGCATCATCAGATCGAGTATGATCAGGTTGGGATTGAATTGTTTGGTGGATTGCATCGCCTTGTCGCTCAGATTCTCGGTCTGGATGTTGTATCCTTCTCGCGTGAGCAAAACTTCCAGCAGCCGGGTTGTGGCCGGGTCGTCGTCAATGATCAAAATATTGTTCATCTGTTTTCCTTGTGCACCCATAAATATTAGTTGGCTTTGATTAAAATCGTTTCGACCATCACACCGTCTTTTTGATTATACCTGAGGACCATCCCAATATAGATTACAAGGCAGTCTTATTCGGAGCTGATTTGGGATCTCAGGTAGGCTTCGATAAATCCGTCCAAATCGCCATCCAGGACAGCTTGCGCGTTCCCCATTTCATAATCAGTGCGGTGGTCTTTGACCATCTGGTAGGGATGCAGGACATAAGAGCGGATCTGGCTGCCCCACTCCGTTTTTTGGTACTCCCCGCGTAGCCTGGCGAGTTCTTCATCTTCTTTCAACTGCTTGACCTCTAATAAACGGGCGCGCAGCACGCGCATTGCATTTTCTTTGTTCTGGGTCTGCGAGCGTTCATTCTGGCAGGAAGCCACAATGCCGGTGGGGATGTGCGTGATCCGGACAGCGGTATCGTTTTTCTGTACATTTTGGCCCCCGGCTCCCCCGGCGCGAAAGGTTTCGATGCGCAGATCGGCCGGGTCGATGTTTAACTCGGCATCCCCTTCAACCTGCGGGAGCACCTCAACCTGGGTAAAGGAGGTGTGGCGGCGGTTGTTAGAGTCGTATGGCGAGAGGCGTACCAAACGATGGACGCCTTTTTCAGGGCGCAGGTATCCGTAGGCATAGCGGCCGTTGACAGCGATGGTGACCGATTTGATCCCGGCTTCCTCGCCCTCGGTCATATCCAGGATTTCGGTCTCGTAGCCGCGCTGCTCGGCCCAGCGCAGGTACATCCTTTGCAGCATGGCCGACCAGTCCTGGGAGTCGGTGCCGCCGGCCCCTGCGTTGATTGTAAGCAGCGCGTCCCCTTGGTCATATTTGCCGGAAAGCATGGTGTTGAGCTCTTTTTGATGGACGATTTTTTCCAGCTGGTCTGCTTCAACTTCCAGTTCTTGGCGAAGGCTTTCATCGCCCATTTCGGCCAGCTCGCGTGCATCTGTCAGGCGCTGCATCAAGGTTTTCCATTCCGCAATCCGCTGGCGGAGCCGGACCGTTCGTTTCATCAATTTTTGTGCTTCGGAAGGGGAATCCCAAATCGCCGGATCTTCGGACCGCTTTTCCAGATCGGCTAGTTCCTGCTCTTTCGCCGGCAGGTCAAAGGCGCACCAGGAGGGCCTGGATTTTCTCTTCGTATTCAGAGAGAAGTGCCACTAAATCTTGCATCTGTACTACCTCATTTACTTTAATCAGGGTCCGGCTGAACTTTTCAGCGATCGAACCCCTCTAGGATACTGTTGATAAAGGCCTCCGGGTCGAAAGGCTGCAGATCGTCTGCGCCTTCTCCCAATCCCGCATACAGGATTGGCAGCCCCAGAGTTTGCTGAATGGCAAACGCCATTCCACCTCGAGCGGAGGAATCTAATTTTGCCAAAATGACCCCGGTCACTTGGACAGTGTCTTTGAAGGCGATGGCTTGCTGCAGGGCATTTTGCCCAGTCGTGGCATCCATTACCAGCCAGACCGCATGCGGCGCTCCGGGCAGGGCTTTACCAGATACCCGGTAGACCTTCTTGAGTTCTTCCATCAAGTTAAAGCGGGTATGCAAACGCCCGGCGGTGTCGATGAGCACCAAATCTTCCTTGCGAGCCACTGCGGATTGAATCGCATCGTAAGTGACTGCGCCTGGATCTCCTCCTGCCTGTCCGGAAACTACCCGCAGACCCAAACGGCCGCCCCAATTTTGCAGCTGCTCCACTGCCGCAGCCCGGTAGGTATCGGCCGCCGCCAGAACCACTTTTTTTCCGCTTTCGCTGAACCGTTTGCCCAACTTGGCGGTAGAGGTGGTTTTACCCGAGCCGTTGACACCCACCACCAGCACCACCGTGGGACCATCAGGGTTGTACTCAAAGGGTGGCGGGGGGACGATTAGACTTGTAAGGATGTCCTCGAGCCCTGATCTGAGATGTTCAGCTTTGGTCCAACCTTCTGCCTTTGCCTGCTCCTTAAGCGATTCCAGCAGCGATTCGGTTGTTTCCACCCCTAAATCGGCTTGGATGAGCATCGCTTCGAGGTCGTCCCAGGTTTCATCGTCCAGGTCGCTCATTCCCAACACGCTGGCGATCCTGCCAAAGGTGGTATTTCTTGTCCGGGCTAAGCCGGATTTCCATTTCTCTAATCGTTCATTCACAGCCATTAATTATACCCGACGATTGAGGTTGTGGAAAATCCTGTTTTACTCGTCAAAGCAATCAGCAAGATGGTGATTGTATTTCCAGGATTAGTTCTATATAATGAAATTATTAGTAATATTCACTAGAAAATGGAGAACCCTATGGCAAAACTATTAGCTGTTCCGTTTCGATCTCAGAGTGGTCCGGATGCGCAGTTTGCGACAACGGACTGCGGTGCAGCGTGTGTTGCGATGCTGCTGGAAGGATTTGGAAGCGTGGTCAAGATTGATGATATTTTTAAATCCACCAACCGGCCTCATAATGTATTCCTTTCAAGGAGCGACCTGATCAATGCGGCGGGTGATTTTAATTTATCCCTGACGAAGTTTAACAACGGCAGCCAGAACTTCCTGAAACAATCCATCGATGCCAACCGGCCCTTTATCGCCCTGGTTAATTACAAGGCATGGTCTGATCCCGATTCCGGGGTTTCCGTCCAGGTAAAATTTAAGAGCGCCCATTTCGTTGTTGTTACCGGCTATGATGGGGATGATGTCTTTATCAACGATCCTTTGTTTACCCCGGATCGAGAAATGGATGGCAAAAACAAACGCATGACCTATGTCCAATTTGCCTCCGCTTGGGTTTAATGTCACACCAGCCACGCTGGCTTCACCCGAGGTTGCTGCAGTTTTCCTTAAGTTCATGGGGAACTGGGGAAATAATGTTGTTGAGCATGTGATCCAAGAAGGAGATGATTTGGGTAAGCTGGCACTGCGGTATTATGGCGACCCGTTGAAGTGGAAGGTGATAACTCTGTTTAATGGGCTGCCCCCCTTGAATGCATTTGAAACCGGGGATGTATTGAAGATTCCGGAACCGACCAGCCATTGATCTTGGCAAAAAATAGGAATAAAAAGACCCGAAGTGTGTTATTCTATGCCCAGAGCACTGAGGGTCTTTTTTTAATTTCAATGCCCGAAAGTTGTCTCAATTTGGAGAATCTATCTCGTGAGGAGCGATAGAGGAGGAAGATGATAGAGTTTCGCAAGGTTAATGGCTGGCGTGAACGACGCCAGTTCCTCACATTTCCTTGGAAAGTATATCGCCATGACCCATTGTGGGTTCCCCCCCTCATCCCGGAAAAGATGAAGGTCATCGATCCGAGGACAGGAGCCTTTTTTAAGCGCGGTGAGGCAGAGTTTTTCAGCGTCTGGCAAGATGGGCAAATGGTCGGAACCGTCTGTGCAGCAGAGGACATTTTTACCAACCGCTCGCGTGGTCGCAGAGATTGCGTCTTTGGTTTCCTGGAATATCTTGAGAATTTTGCCGTTTTCGAAGCGATTCTTGACCATTTAGAGCAGTGGGCAGCGGAACGCGGGCTGGACACCTTGCTGGGCCCGTTCCACCTGGATTACGAGGACAGCTACGGCGTGTTGGTCTCCGGTCGTGACCGTCCTCCGGCGTTGATGTGCGGGCATTCTCCCCCATATTATCTGGACTTTATGCAGCGGGCTGGTTTTGTCCCGGCAAGGGCAGCCAACCTGGCTTTTGCCATAGATCTGCGTGAATCTCCCCAGCAGGCCAGGCTGGCGAAAATAGCCGATCGTCTGAGGCAAAAGGGGCATATCCATATCCGCCAGGTGGATTGGAATGATTGGCAGGGAGAGATTGACCGGGTTCACCTGCTGTTAAAAGAGGCCTTGGCCTGGTCGGATGAAGGTATTCCCTGGCATCGAGACCAGCTTGAGGCGATGGTTGAGCCCTTTAGGCAAATTGCCGACCCGGAATTGATTTTGTTTGCAGAGGTGGATGGCAAGACGGTGGGCTGGTTCCCGGGTGTCCCGAACCTGAATGAGGTTTTTATCAAGGTCAATGGACTACGCTATCCCTGGGATTACCTGCGCCTATTGCTGGAGATGCGCAAGCAGCCCAAGAGCCTGACGGTCAAGAGCGTGCTGGTATTGCCGGAATACCAAAAGCGCGGAGCTGCTGTGCTGCTGTTTGATGAAATGGCCAAGCGAGCGCGGGCAAAAGGCTACCAGTGGGCAGACATGTCGATCACCTCGGAAGACAACCCGGATACGCCTCAATTGGCGACCGGTATGGGCGCGGTTGAATATAAACGCTGGCAGGTCTTTCAGCGTGCGATCAAGACAAGTGAACGGAGTTAAAATAGGATGGCTAAGAAAGTTAAGCAGTTATCTCCACCCAAAGGATTGGCCCGCGTCTTCTTCCGCCTGCCGATCGGGCTGTTTCGAGCTGGGTTGGGCTGGATGCTTGGGAACCGCTTTTTGCTCCTAAATCATGTTGGGCGCAAGAGCGGGCTGCCCCGCCAGGCAGTGCTTGAGGTTGTTGAACATGATCCTGAAACCGATGTGTATGTTGTAGCGGTAGGGTTTGGCGAGAAATCGGACTGGTATCGAAACCTTCTCGTTGATCCCGATGTCAGCATTCAGGTTGGACGACGTAAAATTGACGTGACTGCTGAATGTCTTGATCCGCAAACGGCAGGAAAAATCATGGCGGATTTCGCTCGTAGATATCCCATGGAAGCAAAAATGGCAGGTGTGTTGGGATTTGAGGTGAATGGGTCTGAAGAGGATTATCACAAAATGGGCGAAATGATGACATTAATTGCTTTCCGCCCCAGATAATCAAAAAATTAGAACTTTAAGTGAAAACCCAAACTTATTGACAGTTTATCATCGGAAAATTTGAGGAACACATGGAAACCAATAAGAAAGTTGAACGCCGCAAGTTAGGAAATTCTTCGTTATACGTCTCTCCAATTGGGATAGGAGTGATGCAGTTTGCTGGAGGAGGGGGGATGTTCAATTTTATGTTCTCAAATATCCCCCAGCAGGAAAAAGACCGGATTGTGAAGACCGCCCTGGAGAGCGGAATTAACTGGTTTGATACCGCCGAGTATTACGGGCGAGGCCAATCCGAAAGGACCCTGCGCGCGGGATTGGCAAATAATCAGATAAAGGATGAAGATGTCCTACTTGCCACCAAGTGGTGGCCTGCCCTGCGGACAGCGGAGAATATACGGCGGACGTTCAACACCCGGCAGAAAAATTTGGCTGGCTATACCATTGATCTGTTCCAGGTGCACTGGCCGATTTCATTTTCTCCGCCGGAGGCTGAAATGGAAGTCATGGCGGACCTGGTAGAACAGGGCAAGATTCGGGCAGTGGGAGTCAGCAATTTCAGCGCCGATTATACCCGCCGGGCACATGCTGCTCTCGAGCGGCGCGGCCTTGGTCTGGCTTCCAACCAGGTGCATTTCAGCTTGATTTACCGCAAGATTGAGACCAACGGGATTCTGGAGACAGCCAAAGAATTGGGCGTTACGATCATTGCCTATTCTCCGCTTGCAGCGGGTTTGCTGACAGGGAAATTCCATTATGACCCACAGGCTCTTCGGAATACGCCGATTGCCAGAAGGGTTAATCTCACCCGCCAGCTGCATAAATCCCGGCCGCTGGTGGATGCCATGGACGAGATCGCAAAACGGCACGGGGTCACCATTACCCAGGTGGCGCTTAACTGGACGATTTACTTTCACGGGGAAACTATCGTTGCCATTCCGGGTGCCAGCAGTGTGCAGCATGCCAGGGAAGCCGCAGGTGTGATGGACTTTCGCCTGACGGATGAAGAGATGGATACCTTAGATCAGCTCTCCAGGCGGTTTCGCTGAGGAGGATAGAAGCAGTTAGTTGAGAAAAAGGACTGATGATTCCTCGAAAGCAGGATTAGTTGGCAGTTTTTATGCTTATTTAGACCATAGAATGCAGATTACAGTATAATTTTGGTTATGAGCGAACCTAAATTAACCCATGTAGATGACTCTGGTAAAGCCCGCATGGTGGATGTCGGTGATAAGCCGGAAACCGATCGTTCCGCAGTTGCAAAAGGCGAGGTCCGGATGCGTCTGGAAACATTGAATTTAATCCGACAGGGAGCGATCAAAAAAGGGGACGTGCTGACAGTGGCCCAGGTGGCCGGGATAGCCGGCGCAAAGCGCACCTCTGATCTGATCCCATTTTGCCACCCGCTGCCTCTGACCCATCTAGCAATCGATTTTGAACTGGATGACCAGCTGCCCGGGGTGCGGATTACCGCATCCGCTCGCACGCGCGGCCAAACCGGGGTAGAAATGGAAGCCCTCACCGCGGTCTCGGTGGCCGCCCTGACGATTTATGATATGGCCAAAGCGGCTGAAAAAACGATGACGATCCAAAACATCCGTTTAGTGGAAAAACGCGGCGGCCAAAGCGGAGATGTGATTAATGAATAAAATTACCGTTTTGTTTTTCGCCACATTTCGAGATAAAGCAGGCACCAACCGCGCTGAAGTAGAAATTCCAGAAGGCACTACCATTGCAGCTCTCCGCCAAATTTTGCCCCAAAAATTTCCTGGGCTGGATGCACTGGCAGACCATGCTCTGGCTTCGATCAACAAGGAATTTGCTTTCGATGATCAAGTCATCCCTGATGGCGCGGAAGTGGCCTGGTTCCCACCGGTAAGCGGCGGCAGCCAACCCCCGACGGTTTTCTCGATCACCAAGGACCAGATCGACCTCAATCAGCTGCTAGAGTCGATCACAATGCCGAGCACCGGAGCGGCATGCTTTTTTACCGGGATGGTGCGGGGAATCGTGTGGCGATTGTGCAGCGGATCGGGCGGCTGTATCCTGGAACGCCTACCGTGATGATCGCCTGTACAGCAGGCCATCGAGACACCGGTGTTTTTGAAGCCGCCCGGTATGGTATCGACCGGTTGAAGCAAATTGTTCCTGTTTGGAAGAAAGAAGTTACCCCGACTGGTGAGGAGTGGGTGGAAGGGGAGTACCATCCCAAACCAGGGGAGTAAACGGATGACCGTCTATACCTGTCTGGACTGAGGGGAAAAGGCAGATTCCGCCGCTGGACACCAGTGTGTGCACTGCGGTGGAATGGTCGGACTGCCAGATGGGATTACGTTTGATACAGAAAAAATCCAGCCCGACCTTCCGGGAATTTGGCGCTTCCAAGAGAGTTTTGGGCTGCCGTATGATTCTCCTGTCCTGACTCTGGGAGAGGGAAATACCCCCCTGGTGCCGGTGAAAATTTTAGGGCACGAACTTTACCTCAAACTTGAATCCTGTAATCCCAGCGGGTCTTATAAAGACCGCTTGGCGGCGGTGCTGGTCAGCGCTCTGGCAGGCAGCGGGGTGCGCTCGGCGGTGGAAGATTCTTCCGGGAATGCCGGGGCTGCCTTTGCCGCCTATGCTGCCCTTGCTGGAATTGAAGCAAAAGTCTATGTACCCGATTCCGCCTCCGGACCCAAACGAATACAGATAGAACGCTACGGCGCTCAGGTGATCGCAGTGCCTGGACCCCGCCAGAAAGCCACAGAGGCCGTGTTGCAAGCTGTCCACCAAGGAGCGGTATATGCCAGCCATGCCCTGCTGCCCCAGGGATTAACGGGGGTTGCCACGATTGCCTACGAGCTGGTTGAGGAGTTGGGAAGAACGCCTGGGGCTGTGCTGGCTCCGGTGGGACATGGCGGGCTGTTATTGGGGATAGTATTGGGGTTCCGGGCTTTGTTGGCAGCAGGAGAAATCACTGAGTTGCCGATGTTTATCGGTGTGCAGGCTCGCAACAATGCACCCCTTTGGGCGGCTGCCAACCAAATGGAGTTTATCCCCCTCCCCACCGCCGCGGAGGGAATTGCAGTCCCCCAACCTGCCCGCATGCGTGAGCTGCTGGATTTACACCGGGAGGATGTTGTTCGGTTAACCGTGGTTGAGGAAGAGCACATCCGTGTAAGTTGGGAGGTGCTTGCCCGACATGGGATCTACGCTGAACCAACCTCTGCGGTGGTATGGCAGGCATTTCTCCAAACCCAAAATGAGCTTAAACCCCCAGTAGTGGCCGTGATCAGCGGGCATGGCTTGAAAGCATGATCTACGAAGTTATCGATTGCCCCGAGTGCAATTCTCGATACAGTAGAAAAACATTGTGACCTCTATAGCCAGAAAGTTTCAAGATAATTGAAAAATGTAACCCCTCACATTAATTCAGAAGGTGTTCCAGATTTCAACCTGGTGATATAATTTGTCAGAACATAATCTAGTCTTGATTGAATTGGAAGCTGACGTTTCCTTTTTGAATCCCGACAATTAAACGTTTAGAACTTGTGGACCGCAAACTACCCGGCAAATGTGGGGTGGTTGGCGCTCCCTCAGTTCGGAGGAAACATGATGAACCAGAAGGGAGATTTTGGGGTTGAGACACCCCAAAAATTTGCTGAGCGCAACGCGCTGCCGATAAAGGATATTCTGCTGCTCAACCGAGCATTGACCCACCGTTCCTTTCTTAATGAGAACCCCGAAGCGCTTGAAGATAACGAGCGGCTTGAGTTTTTGGGTGATGCGGTCTTGGATTATATTGTGGGGGCCTGGCTGTATCACCATTTTCCGGAAATGGCGGAAGGAGACTTGACCCGTTTACGGGCTGCTCTGGTTAAGACCGATCAGCTGGCGCACTTCGGCAACCAGATTGGGATCGGCCGGGCACTTCGTTTGGGCCGTGGGGAAGAAGAAAATGGTGGCCGCAACCGAAGGGCGATGCTGTGTGGTGCCTTCGAGGCACTGATTGGGGCACTCTGCCTGGATGCCGGGATGGAAGCAGTCGATGCGTTTGTTTCTCCATTCTTGAATACAGCCGTGGTTGAAATTCTCACCGACCAGCGAGATAAAGATCCAAAAAGCCTGCTGCAGGAAATTGTGCAGGCAGGCGGTAAGCCGGCTCCAAATTATAAAGTGGTGGCGGAAGATGGTCCCGACCATGCCAAGATCTTTGAAGTTGAGGTGTATGCCAACGGAGATCTGTTAGGGCATGGGGTCGGTTCCAGCAAGCACGAGGCCAGTATGGATGCAGCTCAAAAGGCACTCGACAATCTAGAATACCTCTAAGGGCTTTGAGTTTATGACAAACCGTCTTAAATCGTTGGAGCTGGTTGGATATAAAACCTTCGCCACCAAGACCAAGTTTGAGTTTTCGGGTGACATTACCGTTATCGTGGGACCAAATGGTTCCGGGAAGTCGAATATCGCCGATTCTCTGCGCTGGGTGCTGGGAGAACAAAGTTTTCGTTTGCTGAGAGGCCGCCGGACAGACGATATGATCTTCTCTGGCTCGCAAACTCGGCCACGATCCGGTATGGCTTCAGCCACGGTCACCTTTGATAACAGCGATGGCTGGCTGCCGATCGATTTTTCAGAAGTCTCTATTACACGCCGGGCGTACCGGGATGGACAAAACGAATATCTGATCAACGGCCAGCGGGTGCGTTTGAAGGATGTCAATGAACTTTTGGCCAGTTCCGGTTTGGCTGAACGCACCTATACCGTAATCGGTCAGGGTCTGGTGGATGCCGCCCTGACATTGAAAGCAGAAGAACGCCGCCGCTTATTTGAAGAAGCGGCTGGAATCGGATTATACCGCTCTCGCAAGGAGCAAGCCCTGCGGCGGTTGGATACCACCAAACGAAACCTGGAACGCGTGGAGGATATTCTCTCAGAGCTTTCCCCGCGCTTGCGCAGTCTGCGCAGGCAGGCCCGTCGGGCGGAAGAATACGAACAGGTGCGGACAGATTTGCAGGAGGTGCTGCGCGAATGGTATGGCTACCACTGGCATCAGGCGCAGAAACCAATCCTGCAGGTTAAAAAAGAGGTCGAACAGCACGAAAAGAATTTACAATCTGTAAAGGAAGTGCAGACCTCTGCGGAACAGACCCTGGCAGAAATGCGAGACCGCATCAATAATTTACGCAGCCAGCTAAACTCCTGGCACCGCCAGCTGTCTCAGATCCATTCGCAAAGGGAAGAAACCAGCCGCGATTTGGCCGTCAGTGGAGAACGCCGGCGGGCGCTGCTTGAACGTGAAACCCGCACTCAAGATGACATTAACCGCCTGGAAGAAGAAATCTCTCGTCAGCAGGCGCGGCTTGAAGAATTTCAACACCGTGTAGATGAAGCCCGTCAGATGGCGGATATGGCCCAGGGAGAACTAGACTCAGCCCGGCAAGCCTTGGATCAGAAAAAGCAGGAGAGAAAATCTTTTGAAGATGCTGTCCAGCAAGCCCGCAGCCGAATCAACCAATTGACTGCAACAAAAGCGGAGCTGAATGCCCGGCGAGAAGAACTGACAAACCGAATCGTGCGCCTGGATGGGGAGCTAAAAGCCCAGGACGAACAATTTAATAAGGCGGTGCAGGAACACAAGACCCTGCAGGATGCAGTTGGTCAATCGGAAAGCGCAAGGTCTCAAGCTGCGGATCAATTATCCCAGCAGCAAGCAGAAGTCGATCAGCTGCGAGCGCAGATTAACACACTGAATCAGCAGCGCAGTGAAGTCCAGACCGAGAGCGCACAAATGCAGACCGATCTGTCTCGCCTGCAGGCGGAATTCAAAGTGCTGGAAGAGGCAGAGGCCTCTCTCTCTGGGTATGCCTCTGGAGCGAAGGTGCTGCTGCAGGCAGCGAGGGAAGGGAAAATAAACCAGACTGCCAAAGCCCTGGGAAGCCAGCTCCAGGTTCCTGAAAAATTTGAAGTAGCCGTGGCCGCCGCCTTGGGAGATTATGTCGATGCGATCTTATTGGACAGCACCAATGATTCAGATCAGGCACTGGAATTACTCTCGCGTGATCCTTCCCGAGCTGCATTATTACCGCTAGCAGAATTATCCCCGCTCAAAGCACTCGATGCTCAACAAAGTGCCGGGTGCCTGGGTGTTGCATCAGATCTGGTAGAAGTTTCTCCCCAACTGAGACCGGCGGTTGACTTGCTTTTGGGACAGGTCTTGGTGGTGGAGGATCGTAAAGCCGCCCGACAGGTGCTGCGCGGCAAAGACAATCATATACGGGCAGTGACGTTGAAAGGGGAAGTGTTTTACGGCAGCGGCGCCATCCTGGTCGATTCCGGGAAACGAGCCGCCACGCTCAGCCGCCCCCGCCAGCAGAAATCTCTGGCAGAGAGAGGCGTACAGCTTGAAACGCGGCTGAATGCTTTCCAACGGCAGTTGGAAAGTTTGGATGCCGAGGACCGGCGGCTGCAAGGTGATTTAACTAAACTTACCAGCCGAACGGAGCAAGCCGAACAGGAAATCCGGCAGGCAGATACTGTTTACCGGAAAGTGAGTTTGGATTTCGATCAAGCTGAACAGCATTTGGCCTGGTTGAGCCGCCAGCAGGAAAACATCCGTACTGAGATAGCTCAGGCTCAGAACACTCTTCAAACCCTGGAAGAACAAAGTGGTGAATTAGCCGCGGCTTCGCAAAATGCGGAAATCGCCCTGGAGAAAGAAACCAACCGGTTAGAACAGCATTCGCTGGAAGACCTGGTCTCGCAGGTTTCCTACTGGGAAGCCCAGGTCTCGATTGGCCAGCAGGGATTAAACTCGGCAACGCAAGTTTACCAGGAGCAGGAACGCCTCTGGAGCCAGCAAAAAACGCGTTTGGAGGAGCAGATTACCCGGATGGGTGAGATCAAAGCTCAGCTGGTGGAACTCGACTATAAAGTTGAACAAATGCGCTCTTCGGAAGGTGGAATTGGTGAAGAGATCCATAAATTGAATCAGTTAATCGAGCCGGCGGAGGCTGAATTAGAAAAGCTCGAATCGATCCAGGAAAATGAGTTGGACGAGGAAAGCGAAGCGCGTAAGAAAACCGGCTTGGCGGAACGCTATTTCACCCAAGCGCAGATTACGCTGGCCCGAAGACAGGAAGCCATGGATACGCTTCGCCAGCGGATTGAGACCGATTTTGGGCTGGTGGAGTTTGAATACACCAGCGATGTGCCCGGTCCGTCTCCGCTGCCGTTTGGAGATGTTGTCCAGCATCTACCGGTGGTTGAGTCGATCTCGGAAGATTTGGAAGAGATTCTCAAACAGCAGCGGTTGCAGCTGCGCCGCTTGGGAGCAGTTAATCCGGATGCCCAGCGCGAGTACCGGGAAGTCAATGAACGCCACGACTTCCTGACCAAGCAGGTGGAAGACCTGCGCCATGCAGAGCGCGATATCCGCGAGGTGATCGCTGAACTGGATGAACTGATGGAACGAGATTTCCGTGAAACATTCGAGGTGGTCGCCAAGGAATTTAAAAAGGTCTTTACCCGGCTTTTTGCTGGAGGGGCAGCATCCCTTGTATTGACCGAGGGCGAAGACCTGGACACGATGGGAATTGATATTGAAGCCCGCCTGCCCGGCAAACGCACTCAGGAGCTGGCCTTGCTCTCGGGCGGCGAGCGATCTCTGACTGCCGCAGCGCTGGTATTTGCCCTGATCAAAGCTTCACCGACGCCTTTCTGTGTGATGGACGAGGTGGACGCCATGCTGGATGAGGCCAATGTGGGCCGCTTCCGGCAGGTGCTGGAGGAGCTCAGTACCGATACCCAATTCGTGGTCATCACCCACAACCGCCACACGGTGCAGGCCGCCGACGTGATCTATGGGATCACGATGGGACGCGATACCACCAGCCAGACGATCAGCCTCAAGTTGGAAGAGGTC
>JARROY010000133.1:0-6029 GCA_037383445.1 Anaerolineales bacterium
TGTGAGTGCATCGCCCAATTCCATGAAATTCTGGGCTGCAATTTCCTCTGGCCAAACATCACCAAACACGCAGGCGATCGAATAAAAGGTATCTCCTGATTTTACTGTGTATGTTGAGGGATGGTTTTTCAAGGACCGATCTCCCTGGAATTTCGCGGCATCTTGTGGAATTGTCAGCACAAGGCCTGGGCTGTAGGAGGATCCCGAGAGTCCATTGGCATTCATCAGGGTGGTTGGATCGATATTGAAACGCCGTGCAATACACCAAGGAAATTCACCTTTTTGCAGGGTATATTTCTTAGGAACTTTCAAATCCACCTGAACGACTTCCTTGGTGGGTTCCGGAGTTGGTGTTGGGGTAGGCACATCAGCCTGTGGAACTTCTGGTGTGGACTCATCAGGTGTTTCAGAATCCGACGTGGTAGGTGTCATCTCTACCTTTGGCTGATTCTCAATTGCATCCAGAATCGTTTGGATATCTTCATCTTCTTGGGTTGGAACATTCCCAGTAGATGCTGACTGTGTACACGCAGAAGCGATAATACTCAAAACAATCAGCAAACCGTAAAGGAAAATTACTTTTTCTTTCCTCATTTTTCACTCCATTCATTAAATTGAAGGTCGTAGCTGTTTCATATTTACAGATATAACGTCCATTTGTCTGATACTAGCATAAGCACTGCGCACGCGCAAGCAAAACTTGGTCTCAATTTTTCCTATCTCAATTATAGGTGCAAGTAGCTTACCAATATACCATCCACCCCATAATTAACACATAAATACAGAAAATCCGTGCTCCTTATAGCATGATTATTTCTTAAACAAACATCCTCCTGAGTGTTTTCAGGAGGACGGAATTCTCTAAGTGAATTATTGTTTAATGAGCATGCATAACCGGTCTGAATTTATATCCATAGACCAGCAGGCCGCGCTCATCTGTTGCAGACCGAAGCTTACGAGTCACCATCTCAACCGGCATGCCAATTTCAACCTCTTTATTTTCCAAGTCTGTCAATTGAGCAGTAACCAGCGGACCTTCATCAAGTTTGATCATCGCCACCATGTAAGGAGCTGATTCTTCGAAACCAGCAGGTGCATCAAAAACAGTCGTATATGAATAGACCTCACCCTTCCCACTGAAGGTGTAAAGCGTTTTTGCTTCCTCTCCACAAGACGGGCAAATGTCTCTGGGAGGGAACACTTTCGCATCACAATGGCCACAAATCTCACCTACAAGGCTGTAACGTTGCTTTCGCAGTCTCCAATGTCGAGGAATATCCATAAACTTCTCCTTTATAATTATTCCAAGTTTAGTCCAATTGAACTATCAAAACCTATCAAATTCGGTTAAAAAACTATCAATTCCGCAAATATTGGCAAAAAAACTAATCAATCGCTTCCAATACATGGGTTACTGCCGTTGAAGCCGGACCACCCAATGCCTGAATCATTGCAACTTTTGCACCAGGAACCTGATTTTTCCCAGCCACACCCCGCAATTGCAGCACCGCCTCAACTGCCTGGTAAAGTCCGGTAGCTCCACCAGGGTTGCCTCTGGCTTTTAACCCGCCAAAAGTTGAGATGGGTAATTCTCCATCGAGTTGTAAGCGACCATTTTGCGCTAACCGCCAACCTTGACCGCGTTCTGCCAAACCAGCCGCCTCAAGTGACAAAGCGCCGTAAACAGAAAATGCATCGAAGAGTTCAAACAAATCCACATCAACTGGCATTTTCCCCGCCATACTGCAAGCGCGTTCTACCGACAAACGCGCCGCATTGAAAACCAGCGGATCTGGCCGATCATGCAGGGCTAGCGTATCGGTAACCACACTGGAACCGCTTACCCGCACTAGTGGATGACCAAATTGTTTCGGTAATAATTCTGGCCTGGTCAGCACTACCGCAGCAGCACCATCTGCACCAGGCGCAATATCAAACAAATTCAGAGGTTCACTGACCATTCCTCCTCTCTGGTACAATTCCGGTTTGATCGCCTTCTGGAACATCGCATTCGGGTTTGAAGCCCCATTCGCATGAGCAATCACTGGAAAACCGCTGAAAGCAAATTGAGGGGTTTGAAATTCATAAATATAACGCCGCATTAATAAAGCAGCTTGTGCTGTGGGCGTAAGTCCCTGCTCTGCTTCATAATCACTATCTGTGGTTGTCGCTTCGGCCGCGCTTACATTCGTCACCGTCTGGTCGCTCATTTTTTCAACCCCAACAGCTATGGCCGCATCTACCAATCCAGAAGCAACAGCCATATACGCCAGACGAAGTGCCACTCCCCCGGAAGCCCCAGCGGCTTCAACCGAAAAGGCTTCAATACCTTGCAGGCCTGAAAAATCCGCTACCAGAGTAGCCAAGTGAGATTGGTGAGAAAGGGCTGGTGCCAGCATATTGGATAAATACAACGCCTGAGGCAGCAGACCACCAGCGTCATGGCGAGCCGCCTCTATCGCATAAAATGCCAGTTCACGTAGCGATATATCCCACTGCTCGCCAACGGCTGTCTGGCCGATTCCTGCAATTACAACTTCGTGCATGGTTCTTAGGCTCCTTCTTACTTCATCGTCAGTTTACCGCGCATCCGGACATATTCAGCGTAATCAATTTCGGTTCTCCGCTGAATATAATCTTGAGTCGAGATCGCAAGGTTTTTACGTTCCTCAATTAAATCCGTAACTTCTATCACCATGGCATCTGAACCAGCTCCAGAACCGTAAGAGACCATCAAGATTCGGTCGCCGGATTTTGCCTCATCCAAAATGGCTGTTAAACCGATAATTGCAGCTCCAGAATAGGTATTCCCGATCATGGGAACAAGCAAACCCGTTTTGATCTGCTCTGGGGTAAAGCCAAGCGATTTCGCAACCGTCTGGGGAAACTTCGCATTCGGTTGGTGAACAACGGCGTAGGTATAATCTTCCGGTGAGGTGTTGGTGGCTTCCATCATGGCCTGGCCGGCGGCAGTCACATGCTTAAAATATGCCGGTTCACCAGTAAAGCGATGCCCATGCTCTGGATATTTCTGGTCGGCACGGCGGAAGAAATCAGGTGTATCAGTCACAAAAGAGTAGGAAGCCTCGATCACAGCTAAGGATTCCTCAGCCTTACCCAAAATATATGCTGCTCCTCCCGCAGCCGCGGTGTATTCCAATGGATCTCCTGGCCGTCCCTGAGCGGTATCCATCCCAATCGCCAGGGCGTAATCTGCCATACCAGACCCTACCATACCCATCGCGGCGACCATGGCTTCCGTACCGGCTTTACAAGCAAATTCCCAATCTGCCGCCTGAGTATTAGGCACAGCCCCAATGGCTTCGGCCACGATGGTCGAGGTTGGCTTTACTGCATATGGATGAGACTCAGAACCAACCCACACGGCTCTCAACTGGTCTGCCTTAATTTTAGCTCGTTTGAGAGCATTACGGGCAGCCTCGATAGACATCGTGACCACATCTTCATCTGCCCCCGGTACTGATTTTTCTACCACGGGTAGTCCGCCTTGCCCATCAGTCCAAATACGAGAGACTTCTTTGGCGGGCAGGCGGTAGCGGGGAACATAGGCACCATATCCCACAATACCCACATGCTTCTGTGGTTTCAAGAGTTTAATAGGTTCACTCATATTTAAATTCCTTTAGTAACTGTTCCGCGCGGTCTATACGCACAGTTTTTTCTTTGATCAATTGTTGGGCAATACGGTCAATCAATTTCCCCTCCGCCCCGGCAGCGATGGCTACTTGTCGAGCGTGTAAACCCATGTGTCCGCGCTGAATACCTTCAGTCGCCAATGCACGGATAGCGGCTAGATTTTGGGCCAACCCCACCGAAACAATAATTTCAGCCAGGTCGGATGCAGTTTGAACGCCCATGAGCCTCAGGGCAGCTTTTGCATTTGGGTGTACTTTAGTCGCACCACCCACGATTCCAACCGCCATTGGCATTTCCAGACTCCCGACTAAATTTCCCTGTTCATCCTTACCCCACGTGCTGAGGGAGGTATATTGCTCGTCTTTAACGGCATAGGCATGTGCACCTGCTTCAATCGCACGCCAATCATTCCCGGTCGCAATCACGACTGCATCCACCCCATTCATGATTCCCTTATTATGGGTGGCCGCCCGATATGGGTCTGCCGCCGCAAATGCCCAGGCTTCAATAATTCCATCCCGCACCTCTTCAGGTGAAAATTCACCAAACCCCAGAGATTCAAGTGGCACCACGCATTCTGCCTTGGCTAAACGCCGGTCTGCAAGGTTAGAAAGGATCCGTAGGTGGACCCGCCCGCCTGAGATCTCCTCGACGAGAGGCGAAAGTCGCTCACAGGCTGTATTGACCGCATTAGCCCCCATTGCATCCCGCACATCATAGATGATATGGAGGACCAGGAAAGGTCCAATCGGGGAAGATTCAATTCGTCGGACCTCTATATCACGAGGTCCACCACCCAATTTTTGCAAGATCGGGTCAATTTCAGCGGCTTGCGCTAACAAAGTTGGTTTGTTATTAAGAATAGCCTCTTCGGCGGCTTGTAGGTCGGACACATCCAATAGCTGCATCTGCCCGATCATTTCTGGAGCGGTGGTGGAAGCTTGGAATCCCCCACCTTGGCGAACGAGTTTTGCCATGAACGATGCACCAGCGACCACCGAAGGTTCTTCGACTGCCATGGGCACCAACACTTCCCGCCCATTGACCATAAAATTCAGCCCAATGCCTAAGGGCAATCCATGCACCCCGACCACATTTTCAATCATATGGTCCGCCTGTTCATCCGTCAAACCATCTGCGCCCGTCAGCATAGCCAATTCTGCCTCGGTAAGCAATCCTTCTTGATTCAATTGGGCTATCCTTTCCTGCAGAGAAAGGTTATAAAAGCCCGGACGGCGAGAGGTGGTTTGTTTGTCAGTCATACTTTCAGCCTTTTTGTCGATGATCAACATTAAATTGATCGTCAACGATATTATCTAAAATTAACATTGTAACTATAGTATTAGATTACTTGCAAAACCTATCAATCTACACCGTGCTCCTGGTTAGGGAAAAATAATCTGCACCCCGACAAGAGGACGAGAAATTAATTATAGGGCATAGCTCCGAAATTTATAAAGAATTTTTCACCATGAAATAGAAACCGTTATAATCAACATCATTCATCAGAACAGGAACAAAAGAACATTCATAGGAGAAATCTTGATGCAGGATAATCTCTGGATAAAAGACAAAATCTGTTTGGTGACAGGAGCAAGTTCTGGAATTGGCTTGGCGACCTCCTGGCAGCTGGCAAAATTAGGTGCCACGGTGGTGATGATTGCCCGGGACGATGACCGGGGAAGAGCTGCGAAACTCAAAGTCTTGGATAAAAGCGGTAACCAAAATGTTCACGTATTTTTAGTCGATTTTGCTT
Source organism: Anaerolineales bacterium (assembly GCA_037383445.1). Classification (GTDB taxonomy): domain Bacteria; phylum Chloroflexota; class Anaerolineae; order Anaerolineales; family UBA11579; genus UBA11579. The sequence goes on from JARROY010000133.1 coordinate 5,414, forward strand.
CCCTTCCACAAATCCGAGGTTTGGCAAAGAAATTCCTGGCTAAGTTTCCGGCGCTGCATGTGCTGATCAACAACGCCGCAGTCATCCCATTAAACCGCCAAACCAGTGAAGACGGCTATGAACTTCAGTTCGCGGTGAACCATCTGGCACCCTTTCTGCTCACCAACCTATTGCTTCCAGTGATGAAAGCCAGCCAACCGGCCAGGATCATCAATGTATCCTCCTCAGTGCATCATAGTGGAAGAATTAATTTTGATGATCTCCAATCCAAACGACGCTATCACCCCAACACTGTGTACGCCAATACGAAACTGGCCAACGTCTTATTCACAACACCACTGGCAAAAATGCTCCTGGGGAGTGGAGTGACTGCTAACTGCCTTCATCCAGGCGTGATTGATACAAAATTGTATAAAATCTATATGGGAACGGTCAGACCAGCAGGGGCAGATGATGACGAATTAGACAGAGGGGCTGCCACCACAGTTTATTTAGCCTCCTCTGGTGAGGTAGCGGATATCAGCGGGACGTATTTTGCTTATCAGCAAGAGCGACAAACATCTTCCACTAGCCAAAACGACGACCTAGCCCGGCGTCTTTGGCAGGTGAGTGCGAA
>JARROY010000134.1:0-5966 GCA_037383445.1 Anaerolineales bacterium
AAAAAGGACCCCACCCCTGGCAGGGATGCATGCGTCCCTGGGTGCTCATGTATATTACTGCCAATGGGACTGCTTTGCCATGCTGTATAGCCCCATTTGCTACGCAGGATTATAATCAGATCATCCTTGGAAATGTGCTCGATCACTCAGTTGCGGATGTATGGAATAATGAAAAATATCAAGAGCTACGCCTGGCTGTGTTGAGTGATGCGCCAGAACCATGGCCATGTCAGTTTTGCGGGGTCAAGTGGAGTCTGTAATCACACACAAGATGATCTAGAAATGACTTCTGGAAAAGGATTAAGACTGGGTGCGCTTTCATTTGCTTCATTGATCCTTTATCTCTTGCTTGCGTACCGCTATCCATTAGCCTCTAGTCTGGATAATCCACGTGCCACATGGGCTAGTATGGTCGGTAGCTCGTGGTTGAACGCCATCTATCATATCCTAATTTATATTGGTCTTTTCTTAATCTATGTTTTAATATTGCGCTTTCTATCGACCAGTGATCCCGAAGATAAATTGGCTAAACGGCGACAGACTCGGCTGATTTCTGTTACTTGGTTGGTTTGTTCCAGTATCCTGTTGTTTGCTGCGCCTGCTGGAGAGTCCCATGATGTCTTCGACTATTTATTTCGTGGTCGGATGATGACAGAATACCAAGCCAACCCTTTAGTTGAAGTGCCCAATGATTTTAATTTATCTACCCCTTTTTCTCGTTATTTGGCCTGGCGGAAAAATGTGGACACCTATGGTCCCGTTTGGGAATTATCCAGCAAGGCCATTGCTAGTGGTGTGCATTATGTAACAGATAAAATTGGCTGGTGGGATGAAAGTTACCCAGTTTGCCCACATTCTCCACAATCATGTCGCCTCCTGATTGTGTATATTACCAGCTACCGTCTGCTGGCAATTGCTTTAACCGGAATTTCAGGCTGGTTAATCTATAAAATCGTCGAGAATACCCATTCGCACCTTGCTCCAATGGCATTAGCCGCCTGGTTGTTGAGTCCGTTGACACTTATTACTACCGCGGTTGGAGGACACAACGATGCTGTGATGCTTGTATTTATGATTTTGAGCTGGTGGTTTTTACAGCGTCACAGACCAATCCTAGCGATCTTGGCATTAATCATGGGCGCTCATGTTAAGTTGACCGCTTTGATCTGGTTACCCACCAGCATACTTTGGATCATCTGGCGGTGGGGTTGGAAGCGAGCGTTAAAAATTTGCTTGATCAGTTTAACCATTGGCGTGGTGATTTCCTGGCTGTTATATAAGCCTTTTGGTGGCTGGGGAACTTTACCCCAGATGTTAAGTGAGCGCGCTAAATTCTTGGCCAACTCTTTTTGGCGCATCTTATATCACCAGTTGAACTATCGCTGGGGTTGGACTTTAGAAAACGCCCGTCAACTCAGCACAAGATTGTCAAGCTTGTTAGCTGCAGCAGGCGCCTTTATTGTTCCATTATGGATGTTCAACTTCCGCCCCCAGCGTTGGCGTCGAGAGGAAACCGTTAAAACCAATAAGGAGGTGATTTTATGGCAGTCACTAGCATCTGTCAGCATGGTAACTCTCCTTATTGGTACTTTTTGGTTCCAACATTGGTATATCTTATGGGCCTTAGCTCCAGCCGTTTTATTGCCAAACAGCCGCCTTACCCGCTCGACACTGCCATGGTTAGCCTTTGGTGCACTGTCATCTAATGTGGTAATGAGCTTTTTGGTGGAAACATTGCTGAAGACATCCCCACGCATATCGAAGTATATTTCCGAGGTGGTAATAATATGGGGACCGGTATTTATCGTCTCAATCATTTATTTACTTTTACAGTGGAGAGGGAAAAGAAAATCTGTAATGCCAATACAACAACCTTGAATAAAGAGTTGATTCAAAATGATAGAAATCCTCATACCGTAATTTTGGTATTATGCAAACCTTCTTAAGCATGAACAAACTTTGAATTTTTCGGTAGATGCCGTTCAATTGCGTTATTTTTTATCAAAAACTGATCGTGGACTAGTGCCCCAAGAGGACTTGAACCTCAAATATTCTGATTCAAAGTTTTCAGAAAAAATGTCGGTTATTTCCATTTTGTGAGAATTTCATCCCTCTGGAATGTCGCCTTGACCAAATAGAATACGATCCCATCAATGACAAACAAAATTGCTGCGATGATCAACATTTTGTCCGTTGTCAATTGCAGTACTTTTATTTCCGTTAGTAAATACACGACACCAAAAGGCAAAAGGATCAGCGTACCGAGTTGTTGGGCTGTGCGGACATCATTCATTCTTGAAGAAACCAGGATGTTATATCCAACAGAAAGGAGGCAGGCAAGCGGAGCAAGAAGGAATAGGATGATGGCGATCTCCCAATTGGGGAAATATTGATAATTCAGCGTGTTGTGTGTAAACAGGTTCACCAGCACCATGAAGATCAGCGCGCCGATAATGTTGGTGCCAATGGCGGGCAGGAAGGCGGCGATACTTTTTCCGGCCAGGATCTCTTCATCGGTCGTCGGTGTGGCCAGTAGAGGTTCCAGGCTTTTTTGAACCTTCTCCCCGATCAGGCTGTACGAGGCGATCCCCACCGGTAAAAGGGCGGCACCAATGACATATAAGAACGAGAAGGCATTGATGAGATTTGGAAGGTTTGCCAGTCCGTTGGGTCTGCCGGTGATGAACCGAACAAGGAACGGTATGCCGATCGAGACCACCAACTCGAAATAGAAGATCGAATAAAGGATGCTTTTCCTCTTCGTATAGGTTTTGAAATCCTTGGAGGCAACAATCCACGCTTTTGATAGTCTCATTTTGTCTCTTCTATGACCTTGAGATACGTCTCTTCCAACCCGGGGTTGAGCTGGGTGACGTACTGGATCCGGCCGCCTGCAGAAACGATCGCCTGTATAAAGTCGGGGTTTTCCTTCTGCGGGTCGCCCAGGGTTAATGTAAATCGGTTCTCTTCAACGTTAAGGGCTTTCGGCTCGAGCTTTTGAACTGCTGCAAGAATTTGGTCGTTAATCTGCTCCATTTGGATCACCGTTTTGCTCCCCCAGACGGTCTTTTCCAATTGTTCCGGAGTGTTGACGGTCAGCAATTTCGTTTTCAGGATTCCGATGCGATCACAAATTCTTTGGGCTTCATCCAAGTTATGCGTATTTAAGAAAATCGTTTTCCCATCCTTTTTGAGTTTCAGGATGAAATCTCTTACCACCCTAGCAGATTCCGGATCCAGGTTGGCTGTCGGCTCGTCGAAGAAAAGCAGTTCCGGATCATGGATCAGCGCCCTGGCAATGGCCACCTTCTGCTTCATGCCTTTTGAGAAATCGCTGATAGGCTGATCTCTTTTTTCCCACAGGTCCAACATCTTCAGAAAATACTCGATCTGCTCTTTTCTGTTCGCTTCTGTGCATTCATAGAGCTTTCCATAGTAGTCGAGATTCTCATAGGCGCTCAGTTCTTCATACAGGCCGATATTGTCGGGGACCAAACCGATCAACTTCCTGATCGTCAGAGAATCTGCGCCATTCCCAATTCGATAGCCCGCAATCCGGGCATCACCACTGGTATTGGAGATCAGGCAGCAGAGCATTCTGATGGTGGTGGTTTTTCCAGCACCATTTGGCCCGAGCAGACCGAATACCTCCCCCTGAGCCACTTGGAAGGTCAGGCTATCGACCGCGGTATTCTCCCCGAACTTCTTCGTCAGATTTTCTACTTCGATCATGTTCATAAGATTTTGCTAATTATTCTTGTTTCGCTGCCAGGACCAAAAAGAGATCCCGCCGAGGACGACGGACCCAACGATCCAGACCACTAAATAGGTCGTTGGGTATACTTCTCCTCTGGCCGCATGTTTTATCAAAGTGATAACCCCCGTCATGAACACGATCATGGTCAATGTTAAAGGTATTCTTAAGGACAGTTTCATCTTGTTTGCTTTACCCAATCGATTTATACAGAACTTATTTAAGCTTACTCCTTTATTGTTTCTTTGTACATATTTTCGCAAACAAGTGGGCGTCCCAAATTTAGTCGTCGGATTGAGGAAATTGGCAGCATGGCACATCACCCCAAGAAGGATTTTCGCCTACTGATTATGGTTAGTGTGTATAAAAATAGGGGAACGAAATTATTTCGAAATATCAAAGATAACCGTAAGCAAAAAAACCTTTCTCGTAAAAGTTGTTTGCTTCGTGATGAGTACAATCGCAAAACGGCTTTTCAATTATTTTTACACAACGGAATACGAATTATTTTCTCTCACCGAGGATATCAACGACAACATCTATTGCCCAATACGGATATTGACCATTCCGGGAGAGCCTGCGAATACCCTCGAGGTCGTTGCCCAAGGTGACAATTGCCGGTTCTTCGCTTATTTCACCGTTGTGTTTAACCATTTGCCCCAACCCCACAGTAGAGAGCAGGCCATTACACAGACAGCGCCGTTCTTTTGTATTGAACTCTAAACCACGTTTGCTCAAATAGCCAGCAACCGGAGCAGCGGGGCAGCGCTGGAAGAGCCGGCGAGATCCATCAGCTGCCGGCTTGCTGAGCCCTCTCTGTTGTAGAAGGCCAATATCGCAAACTCGAAGTCGATTGTTATAAACTGAATCTTGTGAAAGTGTGCCTTCCAATTGCGCCACTTTAAAAGGAAATCCGGTGGGAGAGTACATGGTGGTATGCACCAAAGTCGCGTCATCGGTCCCCTTTTTCAATTCATCAAGGATTGCGATGCGGTAAGCTGATTTCATGCCGGCTTCTTCTGCAAGCGCGAAGTTTGATCCCACCTGAACGCCAACCGCACCGGCAGCTAAAGCCTGATCCAATTTTTGAGAACTACTGTAGCCGCCTGCTAACCAAAACGGGAGGCCTGCTTCTCGGATGACATCCAGATCTGGCTCATCTTCTAAACTATATTGGGGTTGTCCTTTGCTGTCTTTCTTAAGTGGTCCGTGGGGTGGTGCATTGTGACCGCCGGCGGTATGGTGCTCAATGATAAAGCCATCGGGCGCTTCGGTCGGGCTGTTCGCTAGAGCATTGACCAAGTTCTCCAGAGACACAATCGCTAAAAAGGCTGGCCGAATCAGTGGGCTTTGAGCCAATTTACCGTCTGCCACTAACCGAGGATTGAAGGGAACATGAAAGGATTCTCCCGACGCTCGATACAATACCTGAATGTCGCTGTCCACGGGTTGATGCTCAGCCAACATAGAACAAACTGCAGGTAAGCCTTCAGGATTGCCTGCGCCTACGATTACACCATCTACGCGGGCGAGCATTGCTCCATACAGGGTATAGATCAATGGCAGTTCGACCTTCTTCAAAAAGTTGATGAAAATTTTCCCCTGATGGCCTTGTTTTGCCAGCCAGACTTCGGCAAAACCGGTGACGATTAATAGTTCAACAACATCCTGGTCTAGGGTGAGTGCTATAGACTTTTGCTCTTGACCCGGTGGGGGTATCATAATCCCGCCGCTTTGTGGGCGAACAATATGTTGAGGAGAATTTTTGAAACGATTTTCAGGAGCCTTTCCACCTTTAATGAAATAACGGTCACGGATTTTTTTCCCGATATCGACTCCAAACAGTGTATCAAATGCCTGCAAAGCACGCCGGACATGACCACCAGGATCGCCGAGTTGGAGCAAACGCACATAAACAATATCCAAGCCGGTGCCAGAAACTGTCCCGGCGGTTATACCGGGTCGTTCTTTAGCAACTGCCTGAGCCAACCGCCAATTTGAGATATAAACGCCCATGCCACCCTGGATAAGCCGCAAGTTTTTCAGAAATTCCACAATCTCAACCTCTAATTAGTAATGTAAAAATTAATAACCCCATTCCTATAAAAACGTTTTGGTCGAGGAGGATTTACGAAGATGGGTGAGCTATCAACTAGTGACAGCCCCACAATATTTTTTGTTTAAGGAAAAAACTGTTTAGTTTCAAAGATTA
>JARROY010000135.1:0-5950 GCA_037383445.1 Anaerolineales bacterium
TATGCGAGCCTGCCGACCCTAATTTCCAAGATTGGTTTTTGCAGATCGTGTATCGTCTCAGCTCGGGGATTTACTGCTCATCATTGCAGCCATCCTCCACTCCTAGCCCGAACCAAACGCAGGCAGACCTTCCCTGGCCGCAGCAAACGCTGACTGCCCTCGCCGATGAGAACAATTCAGTGTTAGGTGCCGCGACTCTTGAGCCTACGCCAACGAAATATTACACATTGGAGACTCCAACCCTTACGCCAACCCCGACAAGTCCAGCCGTCTCGGATGGAAGCGATTCTGGGAGTGCTGATAGTGAACAGGACTCCCAACTGTTCCACGGACTTTCGAATTTATTGAGCAACATTCCCAGCGGTTGGCTGCTCGTTTTGACCATTCCTTTGGTTTTAATCGTAATTGGCGTATTGCTGGAAATGAGAGATCGGAGAAAAGAACGGGAAGAAAGAAAAACCTCCAAACTGGAATGGGGAGATGTCGAGGAACCGAAATAAATTTTCATTAACGCAATTAGTTGCCAGAGGATCAATTTGACCAAACCGCAAGGTAAAGTCTACGGCTGTAATCTCTTCCTTGCGGTTTTATATTTAAGTTCTCAATTAAAGCGTATTCCATATCTATATGGTTAATCTTATGCTAGAATTTATCATCAAAATCATGGAGAATGAACCATGCATGAAGGAGTTCCTATGACTAATTTTTCTCCAGGGGAGGATTATTCTGGCATGTTCGTCGGAACTGACACAAAGGTGCCTCTCCTGAATGGAAAGCAAACCCGATACATCAATTTTGACAATGCCGCTTCCACACCGCCCCTAAAAGCTGTGCAGGAAGCGGTAAATGATTTTCTGCCTTATTACAGCAGTGTGCACCGCGGAACGGGATATAAAAGCCAATTATCTACCCATATGTATGAAGAAGCTCGAAGGATTACCCTTGATTTTTTAGGGGCGGATTCTGACTCGCATACCTGTGTGTTTGGCAAGAACACCACAGAAGCGATCAATAAATTGGCTCGGCGATTTCCATTTACTGCGCAAAGGAATGTCGTGCTGACAAGTGCCATGGAGCACCACTCTAATGATCTTCCCTGGCGCGCCCAGGTTGAGGTAGTGCATGTCGGCTTACACCCTGATGGACAGTTGGATTTAAATGATTTTGAGGAAAAATTAGACCATTATGCTGACCGGATTGCCCTTGTGACCATTACCGGGGCCAGTAATGTGACTGGCTTTATCAACCCCATTTATCATTTAGCTGAGAAAGCACATGCGGTCGGTGCCAAGATTATGGCTGATTGTGCCCAGTTGGCTCCCCACCGGAAAGTGGAGTTGCTCCCGCTGGAGGACCCACGCCACCTGGATTATGTGGTCATCTCTGCCCATAAGATGTACGCGCCGTTTGGGACTGGGGCTCTGGTCGGCCGGAGGGATATGTTCGAAAACGGCGACCCAGATATGGTCGGTGGAGGCGTGGTTGAAATCGTTACTCTGGAGGATGTTATCTGGGCTGGCCCGCCTGACAGAGATGAGGCTGGTTCTCCCAATCATGTCGGCGCGATTGCTCTAGCTGCTGCCGCAAAGATGCTGACGCGAATTGGGATGGAAAATGTGGCAGCCCACGAGGCTATGCTCACCGCGTATGCCCTCCGGCGCCTGCCGGAAGTGGAGGGGATACACATATTTGGAGACACTGACCCGGAGCATGCCGCTGACCGGCTCGGGGTCATCCCATTCCAACTGGATCATGTGGATCACTTTAAAGTTGCTGCTATCTTAGGGCATGAATTTGGGATCGGGGTACGGAATGGCTGTTTTTGTGCTCACCCATTGATCTTACATTTGCTGGAAGTAAATGAAGAGGATGCCCGGAGAGTGCGAGAAGAAATTATTCACCACAAAAGAGACAATATGCCGGGTTTGATACGGGCTTCGTTTGGTCTCTATAATACATTGGAAGATATCGATGTTTTCATAGATGCCCTAAAAGCTATCTCGACGGGTCATTACTCTGGTGAATATATCCAGGATACAGCTTCGGGTGAATTTCATCCAACTGGGTGGAATCCTGACTTCGAGGCATATTTTTCATTAACCTGATGGCTGTTGCTTTAATCGTGTGAAGGGATTGCACCTGAACTAGGAACGATGGAGACCTATCTAGAGTCTCATGAAAAGAGAACTTGATGTCCGAAAAAAAGCCAGCTCTTTTTTATCAGAAAGTTTATGCTGTTGTGGCACAGATCCCACCTGGGAAAGTGACCAGCTATGGCCGGATCGCTGAGATGATTGGCGCATCTGGCGCTGCCCGGCAGGTGGGGTACGCGATGAGCGCCCTGAAAACCCTCTCCGAACGACCGGAATATTCATCCATTCCCTGGCAGCGGGTTGTAGGGCATGACGGCAAGATCATTATTAAAGGATCTGAGCACAGCCGGCTCTATCAGGCTGAACTGCTGCGTGAAGAGGGGGTTGAGGTGGACAGCGATTTGAAAGTAAACATGGAGCCCCATATATGGGAGGGACTGCTGCCACACGAGGTGGAAAAATTGTTCGAAAATCTATCCGAAGATTAGCGGTATAAAAATATTTTAATCGGTTGAAAGGTTTTCGGGTGGTTTAGGCATCGGTTGCTGATGGTTAGCTGATTGATTTAATGCAAGTTTGTGAGGCGAAAAGTCGCAACCTTAAAAAATTAAATTTGTTTCTTAAAACTAAAGAAAAAAACGCCATTTTTTCTTGCTCATAAAAACCTCCTATGATAGAATGGCTGGTACATCATCGATATATACATTATTGCCGTATTTTTGAACCCCCACATGTGGGGGTTCAAACTACCTGAGCGATTTGAGGATTTTTATGCGCTGTCCACACTGCCAAAGTGAAAAAGGTACCAAAGTCATCGATACGACACACGATAATCGTGGGGGTGTACGTCGCCGCCGTGAATGCAAAAATTGTGGAAAGCGTTTCAGCACCTACGAACGGGCAATCCTGGCAACTCCATTGGTGATTAAAGAAGATGGCAATCGGGAAGAGTTCAACCGGGAAAAATTGCTCCGTGGGCTGAGGGTTGCCTGTGTCAAACGACCGGTTTCCGCGCAAGATTTGGAACGCCTGGCGGGGGAAATTGAATCCACGCTTCAGCGGTTGGGCAAAGCGGAAGTCTCTTCACGTGTGATTGGCGATATGGCCATTTCTGGACTGAAACAATTAGATCAGGTAGCGTATATCCGGTATGCGATTGTCTATCTCGGGCTTGATGATCTGCACGCGATACGTCAGGAGCTTGACCGTTTGATCGAAAGCTAATTTTATTCACTTGACAATAGGGAAATGATCAGCGGCGCACTATTAAGCTCTCTGATTTCCCTGTTCCAATTCCCGCTTAGGAGGAGCGAATGCTAAACGAAAAGAAGACCAATTTACCCATTTCAACCCCACAACGTCCCTCATCTCTTCCTCCAGTTGATTTGACTGACAACGCCTACCGTGTGTTTATCCGGCGCTATGCCCGGAGAAATATGGATGGCGAACCGATTGAAGATGTGGAACAAACCTTTTGGCGGGTGGCATACCATATTGCCTCTGCCGGAGCAGAGTGGGATACGGCAGTTGATGAAACTGCCGAGGGCTTCTATCGCCTGCTAGCGAGCAAACGATTTTTCCCTAATTCTCCTACTTTTACTGGTGCAGGAACTCCTTTGGGCCAGCTGGCTGCATGTTTTGTGCTCCCGATCAGTGATGATATGGGGCGCATGTCTTCCGGGATTTTCCAGACATTACGCGATGCGGCGTTAATCCAGCAGACGGGTGGGGGGAACGGTTTTTCCTTTTCCCGCTTGCGACCAAAATATTCACCTGTGCAGACCTCTGCCGGGGAAGCAACCGGGCCAGTGGGTTTCCTGCGGGTTTACGACCAGGCTTTTGGCGAAGTTGCCCAGGGAGGTACGCGGCGCGGCGCCAATATGGCGGTCCTGCGGGTGGATCATCCCGATATCGAAGATTTTATTACCTGTAAGACCAACGAGAATGCGATTACCAATTTTAATATCTCGGTAGGGGTCACCGATGCCTTTATGCTGGCAGTGGAGCAGGATGCCGATTGGCCATTGCGGTTTATCGATACCACCGACCCGCGCTATAGGAAATTTGACGGCACATTGGAAGAAGCAGAAGCGGCTGGGCTGCCGATCAAGACCTTCCGTACGGTTAAGGCCAGAGAACTATTCGATAAGATCGTTACGCAAGCCCATCACAACGGTGAACCCGGACTGCTTTTCCTGGATGCGGCCAACCGCACCAACCCGGTCTCTCACCTGTATAAGCTGGAAGCCACCAATCCATGCGGAGAGCAGTTCCTGGGACCCTACGAGAACTGCTGCCTGGGTTCGATTAACCTGGCACAGCATTTCGGATCCAAAGGGACGGTAGACTGGAAGCGGCTGGAAGAGAGCGTTCACATCTCGACTACGTTTTTGGATAACGTTGTCGAAGGCAATGCTTATGTCCCGGCAGTCTCCCAACTAAAAGAGGCCGCCCACCGCGCCCGGAGAATTGGCCTGGGTGTGATGGGTCTGGCTGACCTGATGTACCATGCCGGGATCCGCTACGGTTCGCCTGAAGGACAGGAATTTGTCGCCCAGGTGATGGAGTTCATCCGCTACCATGCGATGAAAACCAGCGTGGAGCTTGCCAAAAAGCGCGGCCCCTTCCCGGCAATTGAGGGCAGCATGTACGATCCCAACCAGATGACCTGGGAGCCGCCGCAGCCGCTGGAACCTTACCAGCGCGACTTCAAACGACCAAAGCTGGACTGGGATGCGATCTCTAAGGGAATCCAAGCATCCGGTATTCGTAATGCGGCCCAGACCACGATTGCCCCCACCGGGACGATTGCGACCGTTTCGGGATGCGAGGGCTATGGCTGTGAACCGGTATTTGCGCTGGCCTACATCCGGCATGTTAATGATAAGGGCAAGGATCTCAAGCTGACCTACACCAGCCCACTCTTCGAGGAAGCTTTGGTCGAAAGCGGCTTGCCGGAAGAAACTCGGGAGATCATCATCTCCCAAGTGATCGCCAACGGCAGCTGCCAGGGAATCAAGGAACTACCGAAAAAGATCGCCAATACCTTCGTGGTTTCTGGGGATATTACCGCCGAAGAACACGTCCGCATGCAGGGTGCGATGCAGGCTTTTATCGATAACAGTCTCTCGAAGACGATCAACTTCCCGGCTGACGCCAAAGCAGAAGATGTGGCCACTGCCTATAAACTGGCCTGGAAATTGAACTGCAAAGGAATTACCGTGTATGTGACTGGCTCGCGCGAGACCGTGGTGCTGGAGACGCACGCAACCGCCAAAGAAAAGCAGCCTGAGACCCCAACGAAAGATATGCCGGTGATCTGGAACAAGACGAAGAAGCCGCGCCCGCGCACGCTGGTCGGCAGAACCTTCAATATCCAGACCCCGGTTGGGAAAGCCTTTGTCACGATCAACGAGAACGGAAACGACCAGCCCTTTGAAGTCTTTTTGAATACAGCCAAGGCTGGTTCTGAGACGGCGGCGGTCTCCGAGGCGATTGGCAGGCTGCTGTCTTACATCCTGCGCCTGGCGTCCCCCATTTCTCCGCGCAAGCGTTTGTTTGAGATTTACCGCCAACTGCGCGGTATCGGCGGCAGCCGCAGCAGCGGGTTCGGTCCCAACCGGGTCAGTTCTCTTCCAGATGGAGTAGCCCTGGTGGTCGGGGAATACCTTGAATCAACGGCCGAGCATCATGGCGACCACTATACTCCACTGACCAGCCTGACCAACGGTAACGGGTCTCACAAAGATGACGATGAAGACGGCGAAGTCGATGAGATTGCCCCGCCGAGAATGGATATCCATATGGTCGGCGATATCTGCCCGGAATGCGGCCATGCCAGCGTGATCAACGAGGAA
>JARROY010000136.1:0-5946 GCA_037383445.1 Anaerolineales bacterium
TGCCTAACAATTTAAGCACACCCGCAACTAATGCTAAAATTGCCAAAATGGTCCCAGAAGAAGGGATGCTGATAAATGCTGCCAAGCCGTAAAGGATCAAAAAGATTGCCAGTACCAGGGTTCCCAAATTTTTTGTAATTTTCATAATTATCTCTCCTTAAAATTAGTTCTTTCATTGAAAGAACACTGGTGAGGGAGATTGGTTATGGCGTCGCCCCCATAAAATCGAGGGCGTATTGGGCATCATGAGATGTGGGGTTAGACTCGTACGATTTTTTGAAAGCCTCAATTGCGCCAGTAGAATTCCCCAGGCTGTACAGCGCCCAACCCTTCCATAAGAAAGCTTCTTCTGAGTTTGGAGTGACCTGTAGAGTATGTTCGGTCAGAGCAAGCAGGTCATCGTAGCGCTGCGTCTGGAAGTATGCATGGAATGGGCCAAATTGGTAGCGCAGCATGCGCTGCGGCAAACCCAGGATGCGAGCCTGGTCGTAGGCTTCGGCAGCTTCTGGATAGCGTTCGAAATAAGTTAGGTTCGAGCCCAGGTTGAACCATGCCATAGCATCCGCTGAATCGAGGTCGATTTCTGCCTGGGCAGCTTCTAAAGCGTTTTGCCGGTTGGTCTGGATATCCCAATTTTCTCCCAATATATCCTTTACCAACTGCTCCTGATGGGGTAGAAAGATGAGGATATAGACCCGGTTGAATGGTTTCCAGCGCTGGTCAGTTTTTTCGTAGCTGACCAAGCGGTCTGCCTGCCTGAAAGAGTCTTGCGCATAGAAAACGCCCTGGCTGTCATCATAGCCGGTCAGCAGCAGAAAGTGCCCGGCCCATTTATCGTCATCCGGCCAGTACTGCTGTGCCAGCTCGTCACCTTCTTCAATCATCACCGGGATGCCGTTGGCGATCAGGGTTTTCACGGTCTCGATCTCTCCGCCTACCCGGTAAATCAGGTTGAGCCACCCGGCGTAGTTCCAGGTAAAGTAGGCCAACTCCTCAACGTTCACGTTGCGGTCGGCGCTGTCGGGTTTGATCACTTTGTCAATCGAGTACTGGTTGCCTTCCCAGCCGTAATAGTGCAGGTACATGGATAAGGTTGCCGGCCCACACCCGTTGATATCCTGCTGCTCCCAATTTGGCGGGTCAAGATAAACCCTGTCCGGGAGTGCGGTGGGCGCAGGGGTTGGAACCTGAGTTGCCTCCTCGGGTTCAGGAGAGGGAACGGCGGTGGGGGTGAGGGTTGCCGCGGCTTGGGTTGTGGGCTGTTCTGATCCTGAGAGTGTGGAAGTGGGCAGCGGGGTGGGGATTTGTCCTGCCGGGTGGATCACTCCGCGCAGGTAGGCATCGGCCTGGATATACCCCCATAATGCCCGGTCTTTGATGGCCGGGATTTGGAGCAGCAACAGCCCGACCACCAGGAGACTCCCAAGAGTTACAAAAATTCTTTTTGCTCGCATATAGAATTTAGACGATTTCAAGCAGGAAAATCTACCCGGCCTATCTTTGCTGATAGCGCTGCCACAGGATGTTGAGTGTTTCTTCCAGGCGCTGGCCTAAAGCAGCCCCGCGTTCGGTAGTGATATCATCCTCATTTTCGAAAACAGCATAGGGCACCTGAATTCCCTGGACATTAAGAAATTCAGCGTCTTGTGCACTTATTTCAGCCCAGTCGTTCTCGCGGTAAAGGAGTCCCATTTTTTCATCGGATAAACCATGCTCCAATATGCTGTCCGGTCGTTCTGGATTGTAGCGGGCCCGGTTTTTGCGCAGTGATTCCTGCCAGGAGACATTGACGTATAAGACTGCCATCTGCTCAACGATTTCTTGATCCAAGTGAGCCAAAGCCCGTTTGAATCCGCCGTGCTCACTGCCGCGTGCAAATTCAATGATCATGGTTTTACTTTGTTGAAAATTTGGCTGATCGCGCAGAGCCTTTTTGTACTCCAGAGAAATTCTCCGGATCAGCAGATCCCAGAAATAATCGTGTTTAAAATATCCCTTTGAATCTGAATACAGCCGGGGTTTACCCATTTGCTCGAGGATATCATCTTCCTCAAACCAAATCCACAGCATTGGGAAATCATCCAACTCCTCGAACGCTCCAATATGGAACCTCTGGATACGTTCCGCAGTAGGAGTCCGCTTCAAATAGTCGATGATCTCGCTTTTCCCAGCCGCCGGCCGAGCGATGAGCAGCAGGATGTTAAAGGCATTTTCTGGCATGGTGTCTCCTTAACTATTCAATACAAGGGTCTATTTTATCAAGAAATCAGGTAGATGTTGAGAATCATGTTTTATATTTGCGGAAAATGGGCGATTTTTGAACCTTGATCGCCGCAAAAAAGTATCTTCAGGTATCCAAAACCATTTTGACAATCTTGCTCAGGTATGTTAAAATTAATCTGTGCATGACTGGTAGGCCCGGCCAGATTCTTTGCCGGGTTGCTTTATTTATGGACCCAAACAAGACCCTATCGAGTCTTGATAAAAGGTGCGCTGCCCACCTTGAAAATGTTGCAGCAAAACTACAACCGAGAAGGATAAGGGGAATCTGAAAAGAGGATTGCAGAAGTTTCTGAAAACTTCGTACTTCCACCCTGAAGAGAGTTTTGAATGATTCCCTTGAGTCCTTTATTGCCGCCTGTCTGACTGTTTCGGTCGGGCGGAGGTTAAGGTAATTAAAAGGAAATAAAAGTTATGAGTTTAAACAGTTTAAGAATTGTTCCCCTGGGGGGATTGGGGGAAATAGGTAAGAACATGATGGTCTACGAGTATGAAGATGACATTCTAATTGTAGATACCGGCATCATGTTCCCTGAGAATGATATGCTTGGAATTGATTACATCATTCCAGACTTTCAATATGTGATTAACCGGCGCAGTAAAGTGCGCGGCATTGTCATCACCCACGGTCATGAAGACCACACCGGAGCGATTGCTCATGTGCTGGATGAGATCGATGCGCCCATTTACGCTACGCCGCTGACCCGAGGCTTGCTGGAAGTAAAGCTGGCACGCAGCGGGAATTTAGATAAAGCCCAACTGCACACTGTTCAGGCGGGGGAGAAGATCAAGGTCGGTGTGTTTGAAATCGAGTTTGCCCATGTTTGCCATTCTATTCCCGATGGTGTCGCCCTTGGTATTTCGACCCCGGAAGGGCTCGTCGTTCATACCGGTGACTATAAGTTCGACCATACCCCGGTGGATAACTGGCCGACGGATTATGCCAAATTGTCGGAATGGGCAGGGCGGGGTGTGCTGGCTCTGCTGGCGGATTCCACCAACGCCGACACACCGGGCTGGACGCCTTCTGAGCGGGTCATCGACCCGGCCTTTGATGAAGTCTTTCGCGAGGCAAAAGGAAGGGTTTTGGTGGCTTCCTTTGCATCGCTGATCTCCCGCATGCAGCAAGTGGGAACGGCTGCCCGCAACCACGGACGCAAGATGGCTTTTGTGGGAATGAGCATGCGTGAAAACGCTAAAATGGCGACTCAATTGGGGTATCTGGACCTGCCGGATGATCTGATTGTGCCATTAGAAGATGCCCTGAAGATGAAACCCAAGGAAGTCGTCCTGATGTGTACTGGTTCCCAGGGAGAACCCACCTCGATAATGGGACGCTTGGCCACTGGCCGCAACCGGCAGTTTGATGTTGAAGAAGGGGATACGATTGTGCTGTCTTCACACCCGATCCCGGGTAACGAGGAAACCGTTTACCGTACGATTAACAAGCTCTTCCAGCGCGGTGCCAATGTTATCTATGACCCGATCACCCCGGTGCACGTTTCTGGGCATGCCAGCCAGGAAGAGATGAAGCTGATGCTGCATCTCGTCAAGCCCAAGTACCTGATCCCGATGCACGGCGAACTGCGCCATCTGCGCCAGCATGGCAAGATGGGCGAAGAGCTTGGCATCCCGCCTGAGAATATCGCCGTGGTTGAAAACGGCACGATTATCGAGTTCGAAGATGAGATGATGCGGATCAGCAACCGGATTCCAGGTGGATATGTGTTTGTGGATGGTTCACGCGTCGGTGATGTGGGACCCGCGGTGGTGCGGGAGCGCGAAGCCCTTTCGCGGGATGGATTCATCTCGGTGAATGTTCTGGTGGACAGGGATTTCTACCAGCTGCGCGATCCACAGATCGTCACGCGCGGGTTTGTGTATAAATATGAAGCCGACGAACTGTTCCAGGAGATTAACGAGACGATTGAAGATGTCCTGAGAAACAGCAAAAACGGGAAAGACAAACAAGCCATTGAAAGCGATTTGGAACAAGCCTTGAAAAATATGCTCCACGAACGCAGCCGACGCCGGCCGATGCTGTTTGCAAATGTCGATATCGTCTAATGCAGGCTGAACAGCCTGAGCACAAAGAAATCGTTGTGGGGGTGGTCTCCGATACGCACGGCAGACTGCCCCCCAAATTGTTAAAAGTGCTTGAGGGGGTATCTTTCATTATCCACGCCGGAGACCTGAATACACCAGATGTGCTGGAGCAATTCCGCCAGGCCAAGAAACTGGTGGTTGTCCGCGGTAATTCAGATCTTCACCACCAGTTTCGATCACTCCCTCGCTCAGAAGTTGTGCAGGTGGGGGATGTTTTTATTTATGTGATCCACGACTTGCTGGACATGGAGATTGACCCGCGTGCAGCAGGGTTTCAGGTTGTTGTCCATGGTCATCTTCATGTCCCGCACATTCAAATGCGGCAGGAGGTGCTGTATTTAAATCCGGGCAGCCCAAGCTTCCCGCGGATGGGATCGAAGCCGTGTGTGGCCTTGTTGCGTATCAATCAGGAGCTCGTCCGTGCTGAATTGATTGATTTAGAGGATTAAAGTTCCCTGTTTTTAATAGAATTTATTTTCGGGATTTGGTCAATTTATGGTTAAAATGCGGTAAAATCCTATCCTACGAAAGATCGGATAGGCCGATCGGGGTTACATGATGGCTCTACATGATATCAATCAATTGACGGATAGGTAAATATTATGTCTAATAAACCATCTTTCCAACGTTATAAGGAAACACGAGAACGCCGCCAGAAGTACGGGCCGCTGATTATGGGCGGAGTAGCGATCGTGTTGGTTGCGGTAGGCATTTTACTGATATTTATGTGGGTGCGGGGAGCCTCTTTTAGTTTTGGCCCTGCGGATACCCCGACCCCGACGGCAACCTTCACCAATACGCCTCTGCCGCCATCTGAAACGCCAACTGAAACCCTTGTTCCCACGGATACTCTCGTTCCTACTGAAACGCTCATTCCAACACCTTCGGAACCGTTTTCCTACACCGTACAGTCGGGGGATTCACTGATCTCAATTGCGGAGCAGTTCAATGTGGAATATGTCTGGATTATGCTCCTCAATGGATTGACCTATGAATCAATCTTGTATGCCGGGGATCAACTGCTCATTCCAAATCCGGATATGGGGTTACCGACCGCTACCCCGCTGCCTCCCAACCTGCCGCGCGGCGCGATCATCGATTACTTTGTCCTCCCGGGGGATACACTCATGCTGATTGCCGAGGAATATCTTTCAACGATTGAACGCATTGTGGACGAGAACGATCTTGAGGATGCATCCTCAATCTTTCCCGGCCAGGTGCTGAAGGTACCCTATTACATCATTACCCCCACCTTCGGCCCAACAGAAACACCCACTCCACAGGGAACACCAACGCCTACTGCTACGGTCACACCTGAAGGGTAAATCCAATTTTACGGATCACTACATGGGACAGGCAGGACCTGACCCATGTTTTATATATCTGGTTTGACTTAGCTGCCAAACACCCGCCTGGCATCGTCAATCTGTTTGACGAAAAACTCGCCGTCCTCTTCGGCCACCAGGGCAGTTTTGATCTCCTCTAGTTCCTTGGAGAGAGTCGTATCATCTGGATTGGCAAATAAACCGGTCAGAAATTTAAAGCCCTGCGCCAGCAGTG